>CAZADK010000169.1:0-8185 GCA_964483855.1 uncultured Rhodoferax sp. | reverse complement strand
CGGCGGCGTGATTTCAGTTGCCGCTGGCCTGGCAACATGTGGTGTGGAACTGCTGGTCATGCTGACCAGGCTGCCGGGTGCCGCGCCAACAGGGCTGGCTGCAGCGCTTGCAAGGTCTGTCGCTTCGGGTTGCAGGCCAGGCAAACTGCCTGTCGACGATGGGGATGCCGTTGCGACTGCTGTCGCGGTGGCTGTGGTGGGAGCGGTCGGTGGCGCAACCGGGCTCGGGGCTGGCAGTACAGGTGTGCGGTCTGGGGCTGAAATCGCCGCTGGCGTTTGCACGGCCGGCGCAGCGGTCAGCCCTGCCGGGGGCGACACCGGCAGCAGCGGTGCAGACTCAGGCGTTGGCAGTGGCGCCAGCGCGCGGGCCGATATCCGGCCCTGAACCGCGGTGCTGCCAACGTCTGCCTGGATCAGTACCGATCCACCGCTGGGCCCGTTCGCTTCGATCACGCTCGATGGTGTCAGAGTTACCGACTTTTTGGCACGCAGCGTCACCGAGCCGTTTTCTCCAAGGAGCGCCGAATTGGCCTGGATGGTGCCGCTGTTGCGCACCAGACCGCCATAGATCGACACATGGCGCCCGATCAGGGTGCCGATGTTGACAGCTTCCTCTTCGTCATTGCTGATTTCCACCCGGATCGCCGGTCGATCGAGGTCCGACAATTCGACGCTGCGCCCGGCTGCCAGCAGGATCTTGCCATCTGGCGCTTCAATCAGCCCCGAATTGGCCACCCGCGGCGCAACCAGGATCACATGGCCGCCCACGGCCGTGCGAATACGTCCGTCATTGCGCACCTCGCCTGCACCCGGTGTTTCGCCAAAGCGCATCCGGCCACTCAGGAAATCCTGGTCGCTCATGCGCAGCGACGAGACGACAAGACCGGCCACGTCGACCTGGGAGCCAGCACCGAAGACGATGCCGTTGGGATTGATCAGGAACACCCGTCCATTCGACTGCAGCGCGCCCAGGATGTGCGACGGATCGGCACCGGTAACCCGGTTGAGCACCGCACTGGCGGCGTTCTGCTGAACAAAGCGGGTCAGTTCACCGCGGTTGATGCCAAAACTTTGCCACTGGATGATCGCGCCGGGAGAGTTGGTGATGGTCAGTGCAGGGCCACTGCTTTGGAAGGTGGCCTGGCCACTGACGACCTGCGGCGCCTGCGGATTGGCGGCCGCGCCAGCCGCCACCAGCGCCATCAGGTACACCGCCGCGCGCTGGTGCGATGGACGCAGCGGAAATGGCGGGCTCGACCGCAGGTGGTTTTTCATTCTTCGCCCTGGCTGTTGGGAACGCCTGGTGTCGGAATGCGAGCAGGCTTGACCTCGCTCGGCGCACTCTCAACATCGATGCAACGGGTGTAGCGCACTCATTCTCACGGTTTGGTGTGGCGCGTCAATGCTCAAAATACCCAAAACGCACTTCCGTGCAGCCGCCAGGTGCCTTTGGTGCCACTACCGTCCGTGCCTGCGGTGTTCTGGACACCCCGCAGCACATATCCGTAGTCGAGCTTGAAGCTCGCGCTTCGCGCCCAGCTGCCGCGCAGGCCCAATCCCACGCTCGAAATCGACTGCGCCGTGACGGTGCCCGGCGCCAGGTTGTAGCGAACCCATCCAGCGTCGAGGAATGCAATCGGTTGCAATCGCAGGTCCGCCTGGCCGGTCCGGGCTCCGACGTCCGGGCCCCAGATTTCCAGCCCCAAGCGGGCGCCGCGGTCGCCGGCAATCGCGCGTTCGGCGAATCCACGCACGGAATCCGCGCCGCCGACACCGAACTGTTCGCCGGAGATCAGCAGGTCTGTGCTGGTTTGCCCCTGGATGGCGCCACGCAGGGACCAGTTGGTGGACAGGCGTTCGGTCATGCTGGCGGCATAACGCAGTGTCGTGAACGCAGCGTCGGATCCGGCCCGACCGCCGGGCTGATTGAAGGCATTGGTGCTTCCCGTTGTGCCGCCGGGCAGATTGCGGCCGAGGGTGACCGACGCCGCCATGTCGCGTTGCGCGTTACGCACATTGCCGCTGTAGGTGATGCCGAGGGGACGCACGCGCAGATCGGGCACCAGGCTGGCGCCGCCGGCCGCTGGCGTGACACTGCTGTCGTAGTTGCGCTGGTCGAGCGAATACGACAGCTTGTGCTGCCACTCGCCAATCGGCTTGATTCGCTGGTTGTAACGCACACCGAAAATTCGTCCGCTGCCGCTCACGGAAAACAGGTCGATCTGGCCGGAGTCGACATTCGAATAACCCAGTGTGAAGTCGAGCGAGTCGCCGCCCATGGTGTAGAGCGGGACACGGTAGCCCAGACCCAGGATCGCCACTTTGCTGAAACGGGTCGGGCTGGTCAGCAATTGGGCTGACAAGGTGTGATCGCGGTCAAACAGGTTGGAGTGCAAAAACGAAAAGCCGAGCCGGTATCGGCCGGTGGCAGCGCTGCCGGTGTTGTCGAGCGACATCAGAAAGCGGCTCGGATCGTCGTCGCTGACCCGTATCACCGCATCGGTCTGTGCCGCCGACTCCGACTGGCGGAAGATGACTCCGGTGTATTTGGAGAAACTGTCGTTGGCCAGATCGAGGTTGGCCTGCAGTGCATCGAGGTTGACCACCTGCCCGGTCACCAGTGCAGGTAGGGAGCGCAGGATGTTCTCTTCACTGCGGACCTTGTTGCCTTCGACGGTGATCCGATCGAGCCGGGCTTCGACCACCGTCAGCTTGACCACGCCTTCCTGAAGGTCTTGCTCGGGCACCTCGATCTTGACCGAACCGTAACCGGCCTTGACGTAGGCCTTCTCCAGCGCTTCGAGCGCGAGCTGGATGGTTTCGAAAGACGACGCCGGGCCGGTGAAGGGCATCACGGCCAAGCTGACCTGCTCCTGGGGCAGCAAGGTATTGCCCTCGACCTGGTAGCCACGAATCCGGAATCGCGGCCCTTCCTGGGCCGCGGAGGGCATCGCTGTGGATGCCAGCGTCACCAGCACCAAGGCTCCCAGGAAACGTTGCAGGGTCACACTAGCGGCACTCTCAGGATGATGGTGGCGGTCATTCTAGTGGCTGGCAACGCGCGCGTCGAATGTGGCAGTCGACCTGTGGCAGTCGATCCACAGCGCACGTTCCCTATGGGCATGTCGGGCCGAAGTTGTGCTCGGCCAGCGCGGCCGATGGCGTCGCGCCAGAATGCAGACGGCGCCAGCGCGCCTGGCAGCGGTTACTGGCCGAACCGGGGTCCGCCGCGCAGGAAGGCCGACTCGTCATCGGTGCTGGTTCGCCCGAGGGCTGCGTTGCGATAAGGGAATCGGCCGAAGCGGGCGATGATGTCCCGGTGCTCGGTGGCGAATGTGACATTGCCTTGCAGGTCTTGCTGACGCTCGGGCGCTGCGCCGGCCAGCAGGTGTTTGAAGCGGCGCACACATTCGTCCTGCAGCGCGAGGTCCTCGGCGTGCATCAGCGGCATGTACAGGAACACCGTTCCCGCGCCGGGCAGCTGCGTGTCCCACCCTCGCTGCAGCGCGTCACGAACCAGGGCCTCGGCGCGCGCGTCGCCGGAAAAAGCACGCCCCTGGCCACGGTACACGTTGCGGGTGAACTGATCCAGCACGATCACCAGGGCCAGGCGACCCAGCGGTGTGGCTTCCCAGTCCGTCAGGCCGCCGGCCAGCGCCTGCTCGACCCGGGTGCCGAAGCGCTGTGTGATCGCCTCGTCCTGGGCCTGGCCGCCACCGAACCACAATGCGCCACGGCTCTGGCTCGGCCAGCCCAGCTGCAGTGCGTCGCCAAGCCAGTAGTCGAGCACCTGCTTGGCAGCCTCGGGCAGAGGGGTGTTTTCGGTGTCTTCCATGGATGTCCTCGCGTGCATGCCTGCGGTTGTACTACATCGCCTTGAACCGGTGCGCGTACATGCGGCTGACCGCGATGCGTTCGGGCCTGTCGCGCAGCGACAACCAGAGTTTGCCGGCGTCGTCGCGTGTCACGGTATCGATTGCCAAGGCCCGCACGACCTGGGAGCGGTGGACCTGCCAGAACTGTTGCGGGTCAAGTCGCGGCAACAGATCGCGCAAGGGCGTGCGGATCAGGTATTCATGCTGTGCCGTCAGCACACGCAGGTATTTGTCGGCTGCCTCCAGCAACAGGACGGTATCCAGCGGGACCATGTGGATTTGGTTGCCCACGCTGGTCTGCAGCAGCGACAGGTAACCCGCCGGTGCCGATCGCGCGCCGGGGTCGGCCAGCAGATGCCGCAACTGCTCGACCGCAGCTTCAATGGCTGGCAACCGGGCCATCGCACCCGTTGCCGTGTTGAACGACGGACGCTGATCGAGTATCTGCCGCAAACGCGCTACCGTCTTGTTCAGCCGCTCGGTCTGCAGCGGCTTGAGCAGGTAGTCCACTGCCCGGGCCTCGAAGGCCTGCACCGCGTATTGCTCAAAGGCGGTCACGAAGACCAATGCCGGGAACGGCGCGTCGCCGGCATCGGATTCCCAGCGGTCGGCGATTTCGGCAGCCGCCTCGATGCCGCTCTGCCCCGGCATGCGGATGTCCAGGAACAACACATCCGGGCGCAGCGCCAGGGCCTGTTCGGCTGCCGAGTTCCCATCGGCCACGCTGGCGGTGATGTCCAGTTCCGGCCATGCCAGCACCAGCGCCTTGTGCAAGGCCAGGGATAGCAGCGGCTCGTCCTCGGCAATCAGCGCGGTTGGCATGGCACTGGCGCGCATGCGCGCGGCAGGAAATGATCGGAGGTGGCGCGTCTCATCATCGGATTAGTCGTTGCACGGCAGTTCGATACGCAACGCCAGCCCAACGTCCGGACCCGGCCGGATGGTCATATGTGCGCTGTCGCCGTAGCGGGTGGCCAGGCGCTCGCGCACCTGCGCCAGGCCGAAACCGTCCTGCGGCGGCAGGTCGGGCGACAGGCCGATGCCGGTGTCTTCGACATCCAGTGTCACGAGCTTGCCCGCGCGCGTGGCGCGGACCGTGATTCGCCCGCCCTGGACCTTGGGTTCGAGCCCGTGCCGGATCGCGTTCTCCACCAGCGGCTGCAGCAGCAGCGTCGGAATCTGCTGCGTGGCCAGCGACGGCGGCAGGTGCAGTTCGAACGCCAGGCGCGGGCCCATGCGGATCGCCATCAGCTCGAGATAGTCGCGCAGGCGCTCGAACTCGGCCTGCAGTGAATGGGTGCTGGCGCGCGAGGCGCTGAGCGTGGCCCGCAGGTAGGCAATCAGGTGGTCGAGCATGGCCTGCGCCCGGGCTGGTTCGGTGTCGATCAGCACGCGCAGGTTGGCCAGCGTATTGAACAACATGTGCGGCTCCAACTGGGATTCCAGCAGCTTGAGCCGCGCCTGCGTGGCCTGCTCGCTGGCTTCGGCCATCCGTGCTGCAAGGTAACTGCTTTCGGTGCGGGTGTAGAAATAGTAGCTCGCCGCCGTGCCGGCCAGCACGGTGATCAGCAGCGATGTTGGCAATGTCTGCAACCCCACTCCGCTCCAGGAGGACCAACCGAACCACGCGTCGCCAGCCAGCGTGCCGGTCAGGTAGCCGCCGACCACGCCCGCCAGCGGCAACAACCAGCGGGCCCGGCCCTGCGGCCATCCGGTAGCGGCACTGGATACAAACAGTTCCCGACCGAAGTCGATCAGCAGCCAGATGCTGGTGCCGATGGTCAGCGAGTACAGCAGCGGAACCGCGTAACCGCGTTCGGGCCGAAACGCAAACTGGATCGCCGAAGTGGCAAGGCAGAACGCCAGCGTCTGCAGGAAATGGCTGGCCTTGGCCCACCAGTCGATGCGCATGCGCCAGCGCCCTCGGTCAGTCCGTGCCGCGCTCGCGGCGCAGGCGTTCGCGTTCCTTGTCGATCATCCGCTCGCGCAGCGCGCTGCCCGAGCCGAGCACGAACACGGCGACTCCGTGCAATGCCAGACCCAGGCCCCAGCCCAGCATCGGATAGATCGACCAGCGGCGCTCACCCAGCGCGTACTCCGAGAGTGCGAACAGGAACAGATTGACGATCAGGTAGACCGCCGCATGGGCGTACCAGCCCAGCTTGGCGCCAGCGCGCCGGCGGGCCAGCCGATCAATGTCGTCGTTCGAAAGTGGGATGTTCATGGCGCTGCTGTCCGATTCTAGGTTGCGGTTCGTGGCGGCATCGATTCAGTTCCGGCAGGCCTCGACGATGGCCGGTACCGCGCGCGGATCCAGCGTCAGCCCGATATGGTTCACGCCATCGACCAGGGTCACCGGCAGCGGCCGGCCGGCACCGGAAAACACGTTGGCGTACCGGTGGACATCGAACAATTCGTCGTCGGACCCTGCGACCAGGCGCATCGGCCGGCTCGCCTGGCGGATGTCTTGCTGCCAGTCGTCGCGTGGGCGGAAGGACTGCGCCAGCGTATAACTGTAGCTGGAGGTCAGCCTGTCGCGCACGGCCCGGTCTAGTCCGAAGCGCAATACCGGCAGGTGGTTCCAGACTGTGATGGCCACGCGGTTGAGCAGGGTCAGCGCAATATAGCGCGGCAGTCCGACGGACACCCAGCCACCATCATGGGGCCGGTTGATCGGTGCGGCATGGTGCAGGTACGGCGCCAACAAAACGTAGCGATCGAACAGCGCTTGCTGCGGGCCGCCGGCGAACCGCAGCGCGAAACCCCCGCCCGATGAAAACCCGACCAGCGTGCTGGGCCCGTCGTAAGGTACCGCCTGCAGGAAATCGGCAAGGTCCTCTTCCAGTTGACCCACATGGGCGGCCTGGCCGCGCACGCCGGAGTCGCCATGACCGCGCATGTCCAGCGCCGCCACGTCGAATCCGGCCTGCGTCAACGCCCGTGCCAGTACGTGCATGGATCGTGCACGCGCGGATGAGCCGTGCACCAGCACGATACGGCGGGCCTGCAGCGTGCCACCCACGGCCCGATAGTGCAGCCAGGCCAGTTGCGTTCCATCGCGCGCGCCGAACATCTGCGGCGGCGGAACATCCGAAAAGTCGGCCTTCGTGAATGGTTCATTGATGCTGGCCAGTGGGTCGATGGCGCGTGGGCCGCCAAAGCCGATGGCGGCGGCAAATGCAGTTGTCCCGATCACCAGGGCGACGCCGGCACGTGTGAGGAACCAGGTTGCGATACGGGTGGATTTGTTCATGGGTTCATGGGTTTGTGGATTTCTCGTCCATGCCAGGGCTGCGGAACAGGCTGAGTCAGAGCAGGTCCAACCACTGCTCCCGTAACAGTTGGCCCAGGTAACGGCCGGGCAACAGCGTGAATGCGCCAGCGACGACACAGGCGCCCAGATACAGTTGCTGCATGACCCTGCGATGTCCGTCGATGTTGCCGTGTGCCAGGAACCGGAATGCGCCGAACAACGCGAATAGCGTGGTCGGCACCAGCAGGTGGATCGGCGTATACCCGGCGATGTTGGGCATCGAGAAGTCGCGGATGAACATGGCGGACACGGAAGCGGCCAGCATCAACGTGACCCAGGCATAACCGAACGCCCGGTGCAGGCGCGGCCGTTGGCGGCGGCCCTTGCGCGCCCACAGGGCAACCGGCCCCAGCACGACCGCGCCGATGGCTGCACTCATGTGAATCGCGATCAACGGTGACATTTGCATGATGACTCCCCAAGCTGGAACGGAACCGAATGTGCCATCCGGTCGCCGCCTTGGCCCACGTCATGCGACGAAGTGACGAAACACGGGTGTGAAACGCTGCCGGGCGTCGTGAACGACTTTGCGCTGTCTTTACACATCCGATGTCCATGCTCGGCCAAACGTGGGCGCTTGTTCCTAGAATTCGACCATGAAGAAAACACGCTGGCTGGTATTGCCGGGATTGCTGGTCGCGGCTGCGGCTGCGGGATGGTGGTGGACCCAAGGTTCCGGCGCGGATGCGGTGTCTTACCGAACGGCGACGATCGAGCGTGGCAACCTGCAGGCCACGGTTTCAGCCAGCGGAGCGGTCAATCCGGTGACGCAGGTATCGGTCGGCACACAAGTGTCAGGCCAGATCCGGGACTTGCTGGTGGACTTCAATACCGAGGTCAAGGCTGGCCAGCTGATCGCCCAGATCGATCCGGAGACTTTCGAATACCGGGTCCGTTCGGCCCAGGCAGACGTCGAGGCGGCGCAGGCGGCGGTGGCCACGGCGCAGGCATCGGCCTCTGCCAGCCGGGCCCAGGTGGCCCGCGCCCAGGTCGACCT
>CAZADK010000168.1:0-8205 GCA_964483855.1 uncultured Rhodoferax sp. | reverse complement strand
GGGAGCCTTGCTTGCCGACGCGGTGTCGCTGATCAACACCATCAACTCCGTGATGGGCGTCAATCTGGAGACGATGACGATGACGCCCAGCGTCGGCAAGCAAGGCTCCCACGGTGGATATTGCGGCACCGCGGTGCGCCCGATCGCGCTGAACATGGTGGCCGAGATTGCGCGCGACCCGCAAACCGCCGGGCTGCCGATCTCGGGCATCGGCGGCGTGCACACCTGGCACGATGCGGCCGAGTTCATTGCGCTGGGGGCGGGCACGGTACAGGTCTGCACCGCGGCCATGGTGTATGGCTTTCGGATCGTGCAGGACATGTGCGACGGGCTGTCCAACTTCATGGACCAGCAGGGCTACACCCGGGTGTCGCAGATGGTCGGCAAGGCGGTCCCCAGCATCACCGGCTGGAGCAACCTGAACATGAACCACATCGAGAAGGCGGTCATCAACCAGGACAGCTGCATCCAGTGCGGGCGCTGCCACGTGGTCTGCGAAGACACCTCGCACCAGGCGATCTCTGCCACCAGGGACGGCAAGCGGCATTTCGAGATCATGGAAGAGGAATGCGTGGGCTGCAATCTGTGCGTGTCGGTCTGCCCGGTTCCCGAGACGATCACGATGCGGACTCTGGCAGCGGGCGAGATCGACAAACGGTCGGGCAAGAAGGTCGACGGCAACTATGCCAACTGGACCACCCATCCGAACAACCCGATGCGGGTCGCAGCGTAAGGTGAAGAATCCCCACGCGCGCCGCCCCGCCTATCATCCTCCAATGATTCAACCTGACGAAAGGGTATCCCCATGAGTTCCTTCCTGATTCGCGGCGGCACGGTTGTCAACGCCGACCGGCAGTTCAAGGCCGATGTGTTGTGTGTCGACGGCAAGATCCACAGCGTCGGAGACAAGCTCGAAAAGCCACCTGGCACCAAGGTCGTCGATGCCAGTGGCCAATACGTGATGCCCGGCGGTATCGACCCGCATACCCACATGCAGCTGCCCTTCATGGGCACGGTGGCGGTGGACGACTTCTTCTACGGCACGGCTGCGGCGCTGGCGGGTGGCACGACTTCGATCATCGACTTCGTGATCCCCAACCCGCAGCAGCCACTGATGGAGGCCTACCGGCAATGGCGCGGCTGGGCCGAAAAAGCGGCCGCCGACTACGGCTTTCATGTCGCCGTCACCTGGTGGAGCGAAGCCGTGCGTGCCGACATGGGCAAACTGGTCGAGAACGAAGGCATCAACAGCTTCAAGCATTTCATGGCCTACAAGAACGCCATCATGTGCGACGACGAGACGCTGGTGAACAGCTTCAAACGCGCCCTGGAGCTCGGCGCCATGCCCACGGTTCATGCCGAGAACGGTGAACTGGTCTACCTGCTGCAGCAGGAGGTCATGAAGATGGGCATCACCGGGCCCGAGGGCCATCCGCTGTCGCGCCCGCCGATGGTCGAAGCCGAAGCTGCCAACCGCGCGATCGCGATCGCCGACGTGATCGGCGTTCCGATCTACGTGGTCCATGTGTCCTGCATCGAATCGGCCGAGGCGATCGCCCGTGCCCGTGCCCGTGGCCAGCGGGTCTACGGCGAGGTGCTGGCCGGCCACCTGGTGGTGGATGATTCGGTCTACCGCAACCCCGACTTCACCGTAGCCGCCGCGCACGTGATGAGCCCGCCGTTCCGCCCCAAGGGCAACCAGGAATTCCTGTGGCGCGCCCTGCAGTCGGGCAACCTGCAGACCACCGCCACCGACCACTGCGTCTTCTGCGCCGAGCAGAAAGCAGCGGGCAAGGGAGACTTCGGAAAAATTCCCAACGGCACCGGCGGTGTCGAGGAACGCCTGGCCGTCATCTGGGACCAGGGCGTCAACACCGGCCGGCTGACACCCAGCGAGTTTGTGGCCATCACCTCGGCCAACGCCGCCAAGTTGTTCAACATCTATCCGCGCAAGGGCAGCATCAGCGCCGGCGCCGACGCCGACATCGTGGTCTGGGACCCGGAAGGCAGCAAGACCTTGTCGGTCAAGACGCAACACAGCAAGGGCGACTTCAACATCTTCGAAGGCATGACGGTGCGCGGCGTTCCGAGCCACACACTGAGCCGGGGCAAGCTGGTGTACACCAAGGGCGAACTGCGCGCGGAGAAGGGCGCCGGCCAGTATGTCAAGCGCCCGGCTTTTGGCACCCACTTCGACGCGGTCGGCAAACGCGCCGAGGCCACCCGGCCGACGGCCGTCCAGCGCCCGGCGGCCAAGCGCAAGGCCAAGGTCTGAGCGCCCCACGCAAGCGCGACCCGGACACCATCGACCTCAAGGACAAGAGCATGAACGAAACCGTGCTTGGCAAGAAAGCCGCAACCGCCGTCGATACCGTCCGTATCGATGGCAAGCGCCTGTGGAGCGCGCTGATGGAACTGGCTCAGATCGGCGCCACGCCCAAGGGCGGTGTCTGCCGGCTGACCCTGACCGACCTGGACAAGCAGGGCCGCGACCTGGTGCTGACGTGGGCCCGCGAAGCCGGCATGACGGTGACGATCGACAAGATCGGCAACGCCTTCATGCGCCGCGCCGGCCGCAACAACGCCCTGCCGCCGATCGTCACCGGCAGCCATATCGACACCCAGCCCACGGGCGGCAAGTTCGATGGCAACTACGGCGTGCTGGCCGGCATCGAGGTGGTGCGTACCCTCAACGACCATGGCATCGAGACCGAAGCCCCGATCGAGGTCGCGTTCTGGACCAACGAGGAAGGTTCGCGTTTTGTGCCGGTGATGATGGGCTCGGGCGTGTTTGCCAGGGCGTTCACGCTGGAACACGCTTATGCGGCCAAGGACACAGCCGGCAAGTCGGTCAAGGAGGAACTCGAGCGTATTGGTTACATCGGCACCGAAGAGCCGGGCCAGCACCCGATTGGCGCCTATTTCGAGACCCACATCGAACAGGGTCCGGTGCTCGAGGACAACGACGTCACCATTGGCGTGGTGCAAGGCGTGCTGGGCATCCGCTGGTTCGATTGCACCGTCACCGGCATGGAAGCCCATGCCGGCCCGACGCCGATGGCGCTGCGCAAGGACGCCCTGCAGGTGGCCACCCACCTGATGCAGGAGGTTGTCGCCGCTGCGCTGCGTTACAAGCCGCACGGGCGCGGCACGGTCGGCATGGTGCAGGTGCATCCGAACAGCCGCAACGTGATTCCGGGCCAGGTCAAGTTCTCGATCGACCTGCGCAACGCGACCGATGCGATCGTCGATACCATGGCCGACGAAGTCAAGGCGTTTGCCGCCAGGTTGTCCAGGGAAAGCGGCCTGCCGATCGAGATCCAGCAAGTCTCGGGTTACCCGGCGCAAGCCTTTCACCCCGACTGCATCGACGCAGTGGCCAAGGCCGCAGCCCAGCTCGGTTACTCCAACATGCCGGTCGTCTCCGGCGCCGGCCATGACGCGGTCTACATGGCGCAGCTGGCCCCCGCCGGCATGATCTTCATTCCCTGCAAGAACGGCATCAGCCACAATGAGATCGAAGACGCGAAACCCGAGCACATCACGGCGGGCTGCAATGTGTTGCTGCATGCGATGCTCGAACGCGCTGGCACGTAAGTTGCCCACCAGCCCTTCACCCAGACTCTGCCCGCAAGCGCTGCGACACGATGCTTGTCGCCGCGCGTGTACCCCACCTGTTCGACCCCCATAGAAAGACCTGAACCATGAATACACCGATGCTCCGCCGCCACGCCATTGCGCTTGCCGCCGCCCTCACCTCGCTGGCGCCGGGATGGGCCATGGCGCAGGCCAAACTCAAGGTCGCCGCCGTCTACACCGTGCCGTTTGAGCAGCAGTGGGCCAGCCGCATCCACAAGGCACTCAAGGCCGCCGAAGCGCGCGGCGAGATCGAATACAAGGCGAGCGAAAACGTCTCCAATGCCGACTACGAACGCGTCATGCGCGAATACGCCACCGGTGGCAACACGCTGATCATCGGCGAATCGTTTGCCGTCGAGGCCGCTGCACGCAAGGTGGCCAAGGACTTTCCCAAGGTCTCGTTTCTGCTCGGGTCGTCGGGCAAGCCGCAGGCACCCAACTTCAGTGTGTTCGACAACTACATCCAGGAACCCGCCTACTTGACCGGCATGATCGCGGGGGGCATGACCAAGACCAACAAGATCGGCATGGTGGGCGGTTTCCCGATTCCGGAGGTCAACCGCCTGATGAATGCATTCATGATGGGCGCCAAGGAAATCAATCCCAAGGTCGAATTCAGCATCAGTTTCCTCAACAGCTGGTTCGACCCGCCCAAGGCCAAGGAAGCGGCCTTCGCGATGATCGACAAGGGCGCGGACATCATGTACGCAGAGCGATTCGGGGTTAGCGACGCGGCCAAGGAAAAAGGCAAGCTGGCCATCGGCAACGTCATCGACACCCAGCCCCAGTACCCAGACACCGTGGTGACCTCGGCCATCTGGCACATGGAACCCACCGTCGATCGCGCCATCAAGGCAGTCAAGGACGGCAAGTTCAAGGCCGAGGACTACGGCCCGTATTCGATGATGAAGTACAAGGGCTCCGAAATGGCACCGCTGGGCACGTTTGCATCCAAGGTGCCGGCCGACCTGATCACCAAGGTCAAGGCCAAGGAAAAGGCCATCCTGGACGGCAAATTCACCGTCAAGGTGGACGACGGCCAGCCCAAGTCGACGGCTAAATAGGCCGCAGCCGATGCAAAGGACACCCTACAGGCGGGTGTCCTTTTTTTTAAGCCACCAGCATGACGGCACCAGTCCTCGAACTCACGCAGATCACCAGGCGTTTTGGCGACCTGGTGGCCAACGACGCCATCTCGCTGCAGTTGCACGCTGGCGAGATACTGGCTTTGCTGGGCGAAAACGGCGCTGGCAAGTCGACGCTGGTCTCGATCCTGTTTGGCCATTACGTGGCCGATGCGGGCCAGATCGCGGTGTTCGGCAAGTCGCTGCCCCCAGGCGACCCGAAAGCGGCGCTGGACGCAGGCATCGGCATGGTGCACCAGCATTTCACGCTGGCCGACAACCTGAGCGTGCTCGACAACGTCGTGATGGGTTCGGAGCCGCTGTGGCAACCGTTTTCCCGGCGCCAGGCGGCGCGCCAGCGACTGTCCGAGGTGGCGCGGCGTTTCGGTCTGGATGTGGACCCGGATGCCTTGATCGGCAACCTGTCGGTCGGCGAGCGCCAGCGGGTCGAGATCCTCAAGGCCTTGTACCGCGGCGCACGCATCCTGATCCTGGACGAACCGACGGCAGTATTGACACCGGGCGAGAGCGAAGCGCTGTTTGCCGTGCTCGGGCAGATGGTCGCGCAGGGCCTGTCCATCATCTTCATCAGCCACAAACTGGGCGAAGTGTTGCGGGTATCGCACCGTATCGCGGTGCTGCGCGCCGGCAAACTGGTCGCGCAGGCCGATGCGCATGCCACGACGCAGGAACAACTGGCCTTGTGGATGGTCGGCCATGCGGTAGAACCACCGCGCGCGCTTCCTGGCAAGTCGGTCGGCGACGTGGTCTGTGCACTGGACACGGTGTCTGCCGGAACCGGGCGCGAACGCCTCGACGCCGTGTCGCTGCAACTGCACGCGGGCGAAATTGTCGCTATCGCCGGTGTCTCCGGCAATGGGCAGACGGCGCTGGCCGAGCTGCTGTCGGGCACCCGCGCCGCCATCAGCGGCACGGTGCGCCTGCTGGGGGCACCGCTGGCGCACCGGCCGTCGCGGCTGGTCGAACTCGGCGTGGCGCGGATTCCCGAGGACCGGCACACGGTCGGTGTCATCGGCGACCTGCCGGTCTGGGAAAACGTCGTCTCAGAGCGCCTGCGCAGCCCGGTTTTCTCACGCTGGTTCTGGGTGCGGCGCGCGCAGGCACGGGCGCACGCGCAGCAGGTCATCGCGCAATTCGACGTGCGGGGCGCCGGCGCGCTGGCACCGGCACGCGCCCTCTCGGGCGGCAACATGCAAAAGCTCATCCTGGGCCGCGCGTTGCTGCACCCGGACAGCGGCGCTGCCGGCGCTGCCATCACGCCGCGGCTGATCGTGGCGCACCAGCCGAGCTGGGGCCTGGACATCGGCGCCGTGGCTTATGTGCAGCAGCAGCTGATTGCCGCCCGCGACGCCGGCGCCGCCGTGTTGCTGATCTCGGACGACCTGGACGAAGTGATGGCCATGGGTGACCGTATTGCCGTCATGCACGCCGGCCACCTGAGTGCGGCGCGTCCCGCCGTCGACTGGAGCCGCGAGGCGATCGGCCTGGCCATGGCGGGCGCAGCGGTCGCCGCCGGAGCTACGGCATGAGGCTGGAGAAACGGGCCACCAGTTCCGCCGCCGCACTGGTGCTGGCACCGATCGGCGCCGTCGTGTTCACGCTGCTCGTCAGCTCGGTGCTGGTGTGGTGGGCTGGCGCAGCCGTGACCGAAACCTATGCCTTGTTGCTCAAGGGTGGGTTCGGTTCGGTGTTCGCGCTCAGCGAGACGCTGACACGCGCCGTGCCGCTGATCCTCACCGGGCTGGCCGTCACCGTTGCGTTCAAGGCCCGGCTGTTCAACATCGGCGCCGAGGGCCAGCTGTATGTCGGTGCGCTGGCGGCGGTGGCGGTGGGCGGCATGCACAGCGGTACCGGTTTCGACCTGCCCCCTGCGTTGTTGTTCGGCCTGATGCTGCTGGCCAGTGCGCTGGCCGGCGCCCTGCTGCTGCTCGGGCCGGCGCTGCTCAAGTCGCGGCTCGGCGTCGATGAGGTGGTCACGACGCTGTTGCTGAACTTCATCGTGCTGCTGTTTGTCTCGATGATGCTCGACGGGCCGATGAAGGACCCGCTGGCCATGGGCTGGCCCCAGAGCGTGGCGTTGATCGGCGACCTGGAACTGTCCAAGCTCATCCCCCAGACCCGATTGCACACCGGCCTGTTGTGGGCCTGCGCGCTGGCCGTCGTCGTCTGGGTGCTGATGCGTTACACGGTGCTCGGGTTCGATATCCGCGCCATCGGCGCGAATGCCCGCGCAGCCGCTTTCGCTGGCGTGCCGGTGACCCGCACCGTGGTGCTGGTGGCCATGTTGTCGGGCGCGCTGGCCGGGCTGGCTGGGGCGATCGAGGTCGCCGGCCGTACCGGTTATGTCACGCTGGACATGTCGCCCGGTTATGGCTACACCGGCATCGTCATTGCCATGCTGGCCGGCCTGCATCCGCTGGCCGTGGTTGCGGCCAGCGTGTTCGTGGCCGGCATGCTGGTGGGCGCCGACAGCATGAGCCGGGCCGTGGGTGTGCCGACCTTCATCGCCGACGTCATCGTCGCCGCCTCGCTGATCGCGGTGCTGGTGGCGACGCTGATGACGCAATACCGGGTGCGTCGCGCATGATGGAAGTACTCGACATGCTGGCACAGCCAGCGTTCTGGATCGCCGTGTTGCGCATCGCCACGCCGCTGATCCTGGGCACGCTGGGCGTGTTGTTGTGTGAACGCGCCGGTGTCCTGAACCTGGGTATCGAGGGCATCATGGTGGCCGGCGCCTTTGCCGGCTGGCTGGCGGTGTATGGCGGTGCATCGCTCTGGACCGGCGTGCTGGTCGCCGCGCTGACTGGCGCCGTGTTCGGGCTGCTGCACGCTTTTCTCACCGTATCGCTGGCGCTGTCGCAACATGTCTCAGGGCTGGGCATCACACTGCTGGCGACCGCGCTGAGTTATTACGGTTATCGGGTCAGTTTTCCGAAGGTCTCGACACCCCCGACGATCGAGCCGTTTGCCGACATGGACTGGCTCGCAATTCCCGTGCTGGCCCAGCAGACTCCGCTGACCTTGCTGGCGCTGCTGCTGGTGCCGCTGCTGGCCTATGTCCTGTATCGCACGCCGCTCGGGCTGGCCGTGCGGATGGTCGGCGAGAACCCGCAAGCGGCCGAGGGACAGGGGGTGTCGGTGGCTGCGGTGCGCACTGGCGCCATCGTCGCCGGCTCGGCGCTGATGGGGGTGGCGGGCTCGTTCCTGACCTTGTCGGCCTTCAACGCGTTCTTCTTCAACATGGTCAATGGCCGCGGCTGGATCTGCGTGGCGCTGGTCGTATTCGCGTCCTGGCGCCCGGGCAAGGCACTGCTCGGCGCACTGCTGTTCGCGTTCTTCGACGCGCTGCAGTTGCGGCTGCAGCAATCGAGCGGTGCCACGTTGCCCTACCAGATGTACCTGATGTTGCCGTACGTGT
>CAZADK010000167.1:1221-8231 GCA_964483855.1 uncultured Rhodoferax sp. | reverse complement strand
ACGGCAAGGCTCGGCGGGCGTAGCCGACATTCACACAAAGAGCCGATAGCGGCTCCATCCCTGCCGCGGCAACATCGATCACCCGGCTGGACGCACCCGAAAAGACAACCGCCTAGAAGCGGAAGTGCGAGAAAGCCTTGTTGGCCTCTGCCATGCGGTGAACCTCGTCACGCTTTTTCATGGCACCGCCACGACCTTCCGTGGCCTCCATCAACTCGTTGGCCAAGCGCAACGCCATGGACTTCTCGCCGCGCTTGCGGGCAGCTTCCTTGATCCAGCGCATGGACAGCGCCAGGCGACGGACGGGACGAACCTCGACGGGCACCTGGTAGTTCGCACCGCCGACCCGGCGCGACTTGACTTCAACCATGGGCTTGACGTTGTTGATGGCCATGGTGAAGGCCTCGACCGGGTCCTTGCCCGGGTTCTTTTTCTCGATCTGCTCCAGCGCACCATAAATGATGCGTTCTGCGACCGCCTTTTTGCCGCCTTCCATGATCACGTTCATGAACTTCGACAACTCGACATTGCCGAATTTGGGATCCGGCAGGATCTCACGTTTTGGGACTTCGCGACGACGTGGCATTTTTCACCTCTTTGCTTCAGTTGGCACTCTTGCGAGCACCGCGGGAGTCAAGAACAACCCCCACTTACTCGACCCATCCGGACAATTCCGGAGTTCGGGTCACTTCGTCCGACACCGCCAGCCAGGGCAGGCACCGGACACCGACAACAGGAAATTTCAGCGCTTTTCCATGCGCGCGAGCCGCAGGGCCCGCCGTGATCACAGGCTGATCAAGCCTTCTTCGGACGCTTGGCGCCGTACTTGGAGCGCGACTGCTTGCGATCCTTGACGCCTTGCAGGTCGAGCGAACCGCGCACGATGTGGTAGCGAACGCCAGGCAGATCCTTGACCCGGCCACCGCGCACCAGCACCACCGAGTGCTCCTGCAGGTTGTGGCCTTCGCCACCAATATAGGAAATGACCTCGAAGCCGTTGGTCAAACGCACCTTGGCCACCTTGCGCAGCGCGGAGTTGGGCTTCTTGGGGGTGGTGGTGTAAACACGGGTGCAAACGCCACGGCGCTGCGGGGAGTTTTCCATCGCGGGGCTCTTGGACTTGATCTTTTCGACCTCGCGCCCCTGGCGTACTAGCTGGTTAATGGTTGGCACAAAGCCTCCTGTTGGCAAACACCATGGGCAACCCATGGCGCTGGCGGTTGAACGTCCCTAAACGTTATCGATTCCGACAAAAAACGTGAACCCCTCGGCAACCGCCGAAAAGCCCACGAGTATAGCAGCGCTAATTTTCGCCCGCATGACATCCCGCGCCTGTGCCAGGGCCGGAGCCGCACACATCCCGATGTTCCGGTACTGGCGGCCCGGCCGGCCGCGCCAACCGCGCGCGGACCCAGCCTGTCCGACCGCTCGTCGCGCCTTTATTTGATCCAGAGCCGGATGGCGTCCCAGGCGCGGCCGAGAACACCGGCCTGCGGCACGTCCTCCAGCGCCAGCAACGGCCGCTCCGCCACGACCTGGTCACCGGCAAGAACCTTCAGCGTGCCCACGGTCTGGCCCTTCGTGAATGGCGCAACCAGTGGATCGGGCCGCACGATCTGGGTCGTGATCTTGCCACCGGTGCCCGACGGCACGGTCACGATCAGCGGCTGCGGCCGGCCCAGCTTGACGGTGGGCGCAACGCCTTTCCAGACTGCCGGCGTCGCCACCGGCTGATTGGCATCGAACAGTTTGACCGCCTCGAAAGCCGTATAACCCCAGTTGATCAGCTTTTGCGACTCGTTGGCTCGCGCATTCTCGCTGGCGGCACCCAGGACCACCGACAACAACCGGCGCCCGCCCGTCGCCTCGACACTGCCCGCCGGTGCACCGGCTTGCACCAGGTTCGGGAAATCGCGTCTGGCCGTGACGATCATGCAATACCCGGCCGCTTCGGTATAACCTGTCTTGAGCCCGTCGACCGACGGATCGCGGTACAGCAGCAAGTTGCGGTTGTTGTCGTTGCTGGCCGGGGTGCCGGCGTAGCGGTACTTCTTGATCGCGTAATAACCCACATACTCCGGGAAGTCCTGCATCAGGCGGCTGGCCAGGATGGACAGGTCGCGCGCCGTGGTGGTGTGACCGGACTCCGTCAGCCCTTCCGGATTGCGGTAACCGGTATTTTTCATGCCCAGGGCCTTTGCCTGGTCGTTCATCAGCTTGACGAACTGCTCGACAGTGCCGCCCACGCCCTCGGCCAGAGCGATGGTGGCGTCGTTGCCGGACTGCACGATCATGCCTTTGATCAGGTCCTCGACCGGCACCTGCATCTTTGGGTCGATGAACATGCGCGAGCCTTCCATCTTCCAGGCGCGCACGCTGACCGGCAAGGTCTGGGTCAGCGCAATCTTCTTGCTGCGCAAGGCATCGAACACCAGGTAGGCGGTCATCAGCTTGGTCAGCGAGGCTGGCTCCACGCTGGCCTCTGCATCCTTCTCGGCCAGCACCTGGCCCGAGGTGATGTCCACCAGCAGATACGACCGGGCAGCGATCTCCGGCGGTTGTGGTGCCTGGGCGCCAACAGCAAGGGCAAAGGAAAGAACGAAAGCAGAAATCAGGGTCTTCATGTCTTGTACAGGGGAGGTTCTGGGTCCGGGCCGTCAGCCCAGGGCAAACCTGGGCATGGCACCGGGATCTGGCATCGGGAGCAGCGGGCCAACTCGCGCGTGACAAAACAGCGAGAGACACGCCAGGCCGATTGTCCGCGAAAAACATGCCGCGCCCGATACGGCCCGGTAAGCGAACGTCACGCGCCGGTGCAGCGGCGCAACCGAGGCAGCCGAATCGTGCCGATCAGCGCCCCAGATAGGCGGGCGTCAGCAGGCGCTCGACAATTTGGCCCTTCTTGAGATGCGATTCGACGATTTCCTCGATGTCATCGGCATCCACATAGGTGTACCACACGGCCTCCGGATAAACGACCGCCACCGGACCCGCGGCACAACGGTCGAGGCAGCCGGCCTTGTTGACCCGCACGTTGCCGGGGCCGGATAAGCCGGCGTCCTTGACCAACTGCTTGCAGCGGTCGAAACCGGCCTGCGCCGCATGCTGGGAACAGCTAGCCTCTCCATTCTTGCGCTCGTTCAGGCAAAAAAAGATGTGGCGCTGGTAATACGAGTTGGGCGTGGCGGGAGCCGCCGGGGCTTGATCAGACATAGCCGGATTCTAGTTTTCCCGATCCTGGATCCAGATGTGCTGCAGCAGATACACCAAGGCGGCATAAGGCCACAACCAGCCCAGCCATTGCACCAGCCCGTGGAACCGGATGAACCGGCCCTGCTCCCAGGTCTGCAACGTCTGCGTGAAATACGGATCGGCCGGCGCCTGGTTGAGCAGGCTCAGGTACATGCCCATGGCCAGCAGCGCCAACGCAGCACCGGCCCGGTGCGGTACCCGAACCAGCACCAGCGCCAGCACCAGCCCGGTCACCAGGCCCGCCAGCACCGGCCGATAAACCCACTCCCACGCGTGTTGCGGCCCATAAGTGAGCGCCGCCGACAGGCTGGTCATTGCAATACCGACCACCACGGTAAGCAGCGCGAATACCGCCCGGCGTACCGCTGCGCGGACGATGCAATATCCCAGCAAGCACGGAATCAACAGACCCAGCGCCACGCAGAAAAACTCGACCTGCGGCACCAGCCACTGGGCTGGCATGTCGCGCGCCGGCAGCCACTGCAGGAACGGCGTGTCCTGCAGCGCCGCCTCCAGCGCCGACAGGACCCGGTCCAGCACCTGGCCCAGCCCCAGGGGCACCACCAGCGGAAACAGCAATACCACTGGCCACAAGGCCAGCAGCGCCAGCGCACCACGGATTTCGCCGACGAACCAGCGTGCCCGGATGCGCCCCCAGCGGGCCAAAGCGCCGAAACGCTCGAGCCACGAGGCGGACACGGCGCCGAGCCATCCACCCAGCACATTGAGACCGAAATCCACGTTCGACGGCACGCGCGCGGGCAGATAGATCTGCACCGTCTCCATACCCATCGACACCAGCAGACAGACCAGGGTCGCGCCAGCCACGGCGTTGCGCCCACGCCCGGTGCGACAGGCCGTCAGCGCCAGGAAAAAGCCAGCTGGCACGTAACCCAGGATATTGGAGCCCACATCGAAACCCGTCCAGTACCGGGGCCAGGGCGCCACCAGGAACACCCAGGGTGCCACACCCTGGTCGCGCCAGTCCGTGAAGGGGTACAGACTGGCATACATGATCAGGCCGATGCAGCTCAGCGCCAGTGGCCAGGCTGAGGTCTTTTGCACCGGGATCAGAACGGCTTGACCACCACGAGGATCACAGTCGCCAACAACATCAGCACCGGCAACTCGTTGAACCAGCGGAACCAGACATGCCCGTGCGCGTCACGACCCCCACGCAGACGCTGCAACAAAAAGCCGCAGGCCTCCTGGTAACACAAGGTCAGCACGACGACACCGAGCTTGAGCCACAACCATCCATTGGCAGGCCCCTGCCCGAAACCCGGCACGGGCCACAACAGCACCAGCAGCCAGATGCCGAAACCGACGGCTGGCCACGACAACACGCGGGTGAAACGCAACAACTTGCCCGCCATCAGCAACAGCCGATCACGCTCCGCCACCGAACCAGGTGCAACCATGGCCAGGTTCACGAAGATACGGGGCAAATAAAAAAGTCCCGCAAACCAGCTGGCCACAAAGACGATGTGCAAGGACTTGATCCAGAGCATGTGGCCAGTTTAGGGCAAGGAGCCACGTCTGCCGCCGGATACGCAGGTATGGGGTACACGGCACGTGTAGCGAGAACCCGCCAAAAAAATCCCCAGCCCGAGGGCTGGGGATACAAGCCTTTTTTGCTGTCACACATCAAGGCCCCGCTCAGGGAGGAAAAGCGGGGAGCGGCGAACCGCCCAAACGAAATCTAACAAATATGGATACGGGATTCAATACTTCTGTTACAAATGTGTCGCTTCGGCGACAGCACGTCGCCTCTCACCCTCTGAGCGCACCGTTGATGCACAATTTTGACCATGACACCATTCGCCCCCTACCCTCTCGGTCGCCCGCGCCGCCTGCGCCGCGACAGCTTCACCCGTGACCTGGTACGCGAACATGCGGTACGACCGAGCGACCTGATCTACCCGGTTTTTGTCGTCGATGGCGAGCGCCGGCGCGAACCGGTTGCCTCCATGCCTGGCGTCGAGCGGCTCAGCGTGGACCTGCTGCTGCCAGTGGCAGAACAATGCGTCCAGCTCGGCATTCCCGTCATGGCCTTGTTCCCGGTCATCGATCCTGCACTCAAGACACCGGACGGCAGCGAAGCCATGAACGCGGGCGGGCTGATTCCGCGGGTCGTGGCGACCTTGAAGAAACGGTTCCCGGATCTGGGCATCATGACCGACGTCGCGCTCGACCCCTACACCAGCCACGGCCAAGACGGCGTGCTGGACCCGGACCCGGCCGCCGATGGTTATATCCTCAATGACGAGACGGTCGAAATCCTGGTTCGGCAGGCGCTGACGCAGGCGCAGGCCGGTGTCGATATCGTTGCCCCGAGCGACATGATGGACGGCCGTATCGGCGCGATCCGCCAGGCGCTGGAGGGCAATCGGCTGATGCATACCCGGATCATGGCCTACAGCGCCAAATACGCGAGCGCCTTCTATGGGCCCTTTCGCGACGCCGTCGGATCGGCGGCGAACCTGGGCAACAGCAACAAGAAGGTCTACCAGATGGACCCTGGCAACACCGACGAAGCCTTGCGCGAAGTCGCGATGGACATCGCCGAAGGCGCTGACATGGTGATGGTCAAACCCGGCATGCCCTATCTGGACGTGGTGCGGCGGGTCAAGGACCAGTTCCGTGTGCCGACCTTCGCCTACCAGGTCAGCGGCGAATACGCGATGCTCAAGGCTGCCGCGCAGAACGGCTGGCTGGACCACGACGCAGTGATGATGGAAAGCCTGCTAGCGTTCAAACGTGCCGGCGCGGACGGCGTGCTGACGTATTTCGCGCTCGACGCGGCCCGGCTGCTGCAAACCCGCTGACCCTTGCGCCCCCGTGGGGCGGGCACAACAATTGACGCGCGTCACATGATCATGTGATTCGCCGCCGCGCGATTCCCCATAAACTGCGTCGACACGACAACGCAGGGGCAAGAACATCTTGATGCGGCCTGCGATGCTGAGCCTGGCTGTAGCGGCTGCCTTCACCGCGCAGCCCGGCGTCTGACAGAACCTGCCCACTGGCGCAATCGCCATCCATGGCCAGGCGAGCGTCAGCACACCGTCAGCCCAGCAACTGCTGGTGACAACCCAGAACGGTCCCGGCAGCAACCATTCGGCGATCAACTGGCAGAGTTTCTCGATCTCGGCTGGCAGCAGCGCCCGCATCAACCAGCCCAGCGCGGGCAGCCTGTCGATCAACCGCGTGAGCACGAACACGCCGTCCGCGCTGTTCGGCAACCTGTCTTCCAATGGCCGCCTGGTGCTGGTCAATCCGGCGGGCATCACGGTCGGTGCCGGCGCGGTCGTCGATACCGCCGGTTTTACCGCGTCGGCGCTGCGCATGACCGATGCCAACGCGCTTGCCGGTCGATTGCGTTTCGGCGATGCGGTCACCGCCATGGGTGGCGCGGCAGGCATTACGGTCGAGCGCCGTATCACGGCGCGCGACGGCGACATTGTTCTGATCGCGCCGCAGGTGACGGTCGGCTCCGGCGCCTTGATGCAGGCACCCAACGGCAGCACCATGCTGGCCGCGGGACAACAGGTGGAAATCACCGGTCGTGGGCTTGAAGGCATCACGATGCTGGTGCAGGCGCGCGACAACGAGGCCCGCACCTGGGGCGCCTCGAGGGCAGTGCGGTTGGCGTTTTCGCGGGGACCCTGCGCCACAGCGGCGAGATCCAGGCCACGGCGGCAACACTCGAAGGCGGGCAGGTCGTGTTGAAAGCGGCCGGCGACGCCTACGTCGAA
>CAZADK010000167.1:0-1211 GCA_964483855.1 uncultured Rhodoferax sp. | reverse complement strand
CCGGCAGGGTCATCGCCACCGGAACGTGCTGCATTTGCCGGAGCTGCCGCGACCATCGGCGACGTCAACCTGTTTGGCGTGCATCCCGGTCAATCACTCACCATTTCGCCGACAACCCTGAACAACGTCGGCGGGCCGGTGATGTTGCAGGCGGTCGAGGACATCACTTTCATCGACCCTGTCAACCTCACCACAATCGGCGCCAGTCTGACGGCGCTGGCCGGGGGCGCCCTCACGGTGCTGTCGTCCGCGTCGATCACGACCAACATGGGCGACATCACTTTGACAGCGCTGGCCCCCGGCGCCTTCGGGTCGGGTGCGAATCCCAAGGTGGTGACAATTCAGGGGCCGCTCAACAGCAACGGCGGCAACATCAGCCTGCGCTCCGACGAAGGCGACACCGGCGCTGCAGCCGTGCTGCTGCAGGCCGACGTGAATGCGGGCGCGGGCATCTTGACGATGCAGGCGCCCAATTTCAACATCCAGCAAACGGCCGGAACCATCACTGCCGCAGGGCTGCTGACGGCCAGCGCTGAAGCCCGCATCACCCTGCCCAGCGCCACCCATCTGATCAACGCTGCCAACAAACCCGCCAGCGACCGACTGGCCAGCGCGGGCCTGGGCTTGCGCTACAACCAGGGCCGGTGGGGCATCAGCGCCGATTGGGGCCGCATCGTGACGGGCAGTGAGCTGGCCAATGCAGCCGTCAAAACGCTGCCGCGCGCCGGCAACAACCGGCTCCATGTCGACCTGACAGCGCGCTTCTGACGCGCGCTGCGCGGCGTCAATCGCGGGTGCGCAGAAGATCGCCGTCGAATCGCACCTTGGCGCCGACGGCAATCCCTGGATCCGCTTCGTAACTGATCATGCGGGTAGTCCCGTTGTCCAGCTTGACGGTCACGTCGTAACGGGTGTCGGAGCGCACCTGCTTCTCGATCTCGCGGCCGGCGACGGCGCCGCCCACGGCGCCAAGCACCGTCGCAACGGAACGGCCATCACCCTTGCCGACCTGGTTGCCCAGTGCGGCTCCGGCGACACCACCGGCAATCGCTCCCAGGTAGTTGGGTTTGCCTTTGACCTTGACGGTCTTGACCAGCTGCACCACGCCACATCCGTCGCACTGCGGCGGCTCGACCTGGGCCACCGGCACCAGCGCGCCACTGGCCAGTGGCTTGGCCGCACGTGTCGTCTTGTCGGCCAGGGCGAGCGAG
>CAZADK010000166.1:0-8244 GCA_964483855.1 uncultured Rhodoferax sp. | reverse complement strand
CCCCAAGTTTCCTCGCACCCCCTCGGGGGGCCTGGCGCAGCCAGGGTTGGGGGCACTCTCAGGGTGCGGAAATGGCCGTGGCCGTGGCCAGGTCCGGTCGGGCCTTGCGTCCGTGGCCGGCCCAGAGTGCCAGCGCGATCAGCGCCAGCACCGGAACGCCGAGCAATGCGGTGGCAGTGAAAAAGTGCGCATAACCGAAGCTGTCGACGTATTGACCCGAGAAACCGGCCAGGAACTTGGGCAGCAGCAGCATCAGGGAGCTGAACAAGGCGTATTGCGTCGCGGAGTACTGGATATTCGTCAGGCCGGACAGGTAGGCGATGAAGGCTGCAGACGCAATGCCGCTGCTGAGGTTGTCGGCCGAGACGACCATGATCAGTGCGGTCACGTCGTGCCCATGGCCGGCCAGCCAGGCGAACAGCAGGTTGGTCGCCGCGCTGAGCACGGCGCCGAGCATCAGGATACGCATGACACCGTAACGCATCGACATGACCCCGCCGATGAAGGCGCCCACCAGCGTCATGATCACGCCATAGATCTTGGTCACCGCGGCCACCTCGTCCTTGGTGTAACCCATGTCGACGTAGAACGGATTGGCCATGATGCCCATCACGACGTCGCTGATGCGGTAGATCGCGATCAGCGCCAAGATCAGCACCGCGTGCCAGCGGTAGCGGCCCAGGAAGTCGGCGAAGGGTTCCACCAGCGCGCCACGCGCCCATTCGGCGATGTTCCTGGCTGGCGCCAGCACCCGGTGTTGCGGCTCGGGCGACGACAACACGGTCACCACGCCGACCAGCATCGATGCGGCCATCACCAGATAGGCGGTACCCCAGGCCTCGGGCTGGTACAACGCCGCGCTGCCGATCTCGGCACGTGCGGCAATCCACAACACGCCGGCGCCAGCCCAGATCATGGCGATCCGGTAGCCCGTCTGGTAGGTCGCCGCCAAGGCGCCCTGGCGCTCGGTCGATGCCGACTCGATGCGGTAGGCGTCCAGCGCGATATCCTGCGTGGCCGAGCCGAAAGCCACAGCCAGCGCACCCCAGACCATCGGTGCCAGTGTCATCCGCGGGTCGGTCATCGCCATGGCGACCAGTGCAGCGATGATCACGGCCTGCGACAACAGCAGCCAGCTGCGCCGGCGCCCCAGCCGGCGCGTCAGCAGTGGAATCGGCAGCCGATCCACCAGTGGCGACCAGACCCATTTGAAGCCATAGGCCAGGCCAACCCAGCTCAGGTAGCCGATCGTGGTGCGATCGATGCCAGCCTCGCGCAGCCAGAAGCTCAAGGTGCCAAATACCAGCAGCAGCGGCAGGCCGGCCGAGAAACCCAGCAGCAACATGCGCAGGCTCGCCGGCTCCAGGTACACCCGCAGCGCCTCGCGCCAGGGGATTCGGGTGTTGTCGGAAATTGCGGTGTTGTCTGACATACAGGATGGGTGAGCTTGCGACTATTATTGACCCATGTGTATGCGTTGCATTTCCGACCGCTCCGGCTGGGCCGGGCGCCGTGGCTTCCTGCTCGCGGCTTCGGCATTGGCCAGCGCGCCAGCGACTGCGCAGGTCGATGTCGGCAACCGCTCGGGGTTCCGAAAACTGGTGTCGGCCGGCGAGATCGAGAGTGCCGCAGGCCAGCAATACGCCAAGATGATGGCCGAGGCCCGGGCGCAAGGTGCGCTCGCGCCGACCAGCGACCCACAATTGCGGCGCCTGCGTGCAATAGCCCAACGCATCGTTCCTTTCGCCGCGCAGTGGAACGAGCGCGCCCGCCAATGGAATTGGGAAGTCAACCTGATCCGCAGCAAGGAGATCAATGCGTTCTGCATGCCAGGCGGCAAGATCGCGCTTTATACCGGCATCCTCGAGCGGCTTTCGCTGACCGACGACGAGGCGGCGATGATCATGGGCCATGAGATGGCCCACGCGCTGCGAGAACATGCCAGCGAACGCATCGGCAAGACCCAGGCCACCGGCATGGGTCTGTCGCTGATGGCACGGTTGCTCGGCCTGGGCGACCTGGGCGACGTCGCCGCCAACATCGGAACCCAGTTGCTCACGCTCAATTTCAGCCGCGAGGACGAGAGTGAGGCTGACCTGGTCGGTCTCGAGCTCGCGGCCCGCGCCGGTTATGCGCCGCAAGCCGGTGCCAGCCTGTGGCGCAAGATGGCCGAAGCCTCGGGTGGTGGCGGTGGCAACCTGGCTTTCCTGTCCACCCACCCCAGCGGGCCGCAACGCATCCGCGAGCTGCAGGCGAACGAGTCGAAGGTGCAGGGGCTCTACGAACGGGCGCGCCGGGGCGGCTGAGCGGGACGGCTCGCGGTCGGACCACATCGCCTGGCGCGCAGCGCCCTGCAGCCGGACATCGCCGCGCGTGCGCCGACATGCTGCGCGTGGGTCGCAGCCCGTTCAAGCGGTGCGTGCGATGGCAGCGGCCAAAGTATCATGCGCGCAGGCCACGCCCGCGGGACTCTCATCCGGCGCAGCGCGATGCATCGAGAGCCCCACATGATCCATTACGACCGGTACTACCGATACGAGGCATTCACCGCCCTGTTGCAACAACTGGTGCACGCGCACCCGCGGCTGCTGTCGATCGAAAGCATCGGCAAGAGCCACGAGGAGCGGGACATCTGGGTGCTGACGGTCACCAACCAGGACACCGGCGCCGCGGCCGAGAAGCCAGCGTATTGGGTCGACGCCAACATCCACGCCAGTGAGTTGGCCGGCGGTGCGGCGGCGCTGTACCTGCTCGACACGCTGACGCGCGAATACGGCCGGCGCGAGGATGTGACCCGCTGCCTGGATACGCGGGCGTTTTACGTCTGCCCGCGCATCAACCCGGACGGCGCGGAATGGGCGATGCGCGACACGCCCAAGATCATCCGGTCGTCGACACGTCCCTACCCGTACGACGAGGACCATATCGACGGGCTGGACGTCGAAGATGTGGACGGCGACGGCCGCATCCTGTCAATGCGCATTGCCGATCCGAACGGCAACTGGAAATGCCACCCCGTCGAAACGCGGCTGATGGTCGCGCGCGAGCCGACCGAAGTGGGCGGCAGGTATTACCGCATCTTGCCCGAAGGCCGGGTGCGCGACTATGACGGCTTCATGCTCAGGGTCAACCGCGATCGCGAAGGATTGGACCTGAACCGCAACTTTCCCGCCGGCTGGCGCCAGGAGTTCGAGCAGGTCGGCGCCGGGCCTTACCCGGCGTCGGAGCCGGAGGTGCGCGCCGTCGTGCACTTCATCGCGCACCATGCCAACATCACCGGCGGCGTGTGTTTCCACACCTGGAGCGGCGTGTTGCTGCGGCCGTTCGGCGGTCGCCCCGACGATGAGATGCCGGCCGAGGATTTGTGGGTCTACCAGGCCCAAGGCGACAAGGGCACCGAGATCACCGGTTACCCGGCGATCAGCACCTACCACGAGTTCCGTTACCACCCGAAAGAGGTGACCAGCGGCAGTTTCGAATGGATCTATGAGCACCTTGGTATCTACAAGTGGACGGTCGAGATCTGGAGCCCGATGCGCGAGGCCGGCATCCGCGACTACAAGTACATCGATTGGTTCCGCGCGCATCCGGTCGAGGACGACCTGAAACTGCTGGCCTGGTCCGACACCGCCCTCGAGGGCAAGGGTCATGTCGACTGGTATCCGTTCCAACACCCGGAGCTGGGGCCGGTCGAGCTCGGAGGCTGGAACAAGATATATGCCTTCACCAATCCGCCACCGCATCTGCTGGAGCACGAGATCCGCCGTTTCCCGGACTGGTTGTTGTGGAACGCGCTGACGTCCCCCCGCCTGGAGCTGGTGCATGCACGCTGCGACACGCTCGGCGACGACAACTACCGGATCGAACTGGGCGTGCAGAACACCGGTCACCTGCCGTCCTATGTGTCCAAGCGCGCGCTGCAGCGCAAGCAGTCGCGCGGCTTGATCGGCGAGATCACGTTGCCGCCTGGCGTCACCCTGGTGTCCGGGCCGCGGCGTGTGTATGCCGGTGAACTCGAAGGGCGGGCCTACAAGCATTCGTTGGTCAGTTTCATGACCGACGCAACGCCGATGGCCGATCGCGCCAAGCTCCAATGGCTGGTGCGCGGGCCCCGTGGCACGATCGTGCCACGGGGCCCGCGCACCAGCCATTGGAGCTTGGCGCGATCGGCCATCGGCGTTGCGTCGGTCATGAAACTGACCAACGAATGCTTGTAGGCCCGCCCTTCGAGTTCACCGGCATACACACGCCGCGGCCCGGACACCAGGGTGACGCCAGGCGGCAACGTGATCTCGCCGATCAAGCCGCGCGACTGCTTGCGCTGCAGCGCGCGCTTGGACACATAGGACGGCAGGTGACCGGTGTTCTGCACGCCCAGTTCGATCCGGTAGTTGTCGTCGCCGAGCGTGTCGCAGCGTGCATGCACCAGCTCCAGGCGGGGGGACGTCAGCGCGTTCCACAACAACCAGTCCGGGAAACGGCGGATCTCGTGCTCCAGCAGATGCGGTGGCGGATTGGTGAAGGCATATATCTTGTTCCAGCCTCCGAGCTCGACCGGCCCCAGCTCCGGGTGTTGGAACGGATACCAGTCGACATGACCCTTGCCCTCGAGGGCGGTGTCGGACCAGGCCAGCAGTTTCAGGTCGTCCTCGACCGGATGCGCGCGGAACCAATCGATGTACTTGTAGTCGCGGATGCCGGCCTCGCGCATCGGGCTCCAGATCTCGACCGTCCACTTGTAGATACCAAGGTGCTCATAGATCCATTCGAAACTGCCGCTGGTCACCTCTTTCGGGTGGTAACGGAACTCGTGGTAGGTGCTGATCGCCGGGTAACCGGTGATCTCGGTGCCCTTGTCGCCTTGGGCCTGGTAGACCCACAAATCCTCGGCCGGCATCTCATCGTCGGGGCGACCGCCGAACGGCCGCAGCAACACGCCGCTCCAGGTGTGGAAACACACGCCGCCGGTGATGTTGGCATGGTGCGCGATGAAGTGCACGACGGCGCGCACCTCCGGCTCCGACGCCGGGTAAGGCCCGGCGCCGACCTGCTCGAACTCCTGGCGCCAGCCGGCGGGAAAGTTGCGGTTCAGGTCCAATCCTTCGCGATCGCGGTTGACCCTGAGCATGAAGCCGTCATAGTCGCGCACCCGGCCTTCGGGCAAGATGCGGTAATACCTGCCGCCCACTTCGGTCGGCTCGCGCGCGACCATCAGCCGCGTTTCGACGGGGTGGCATTTCCAGTTGCCGTTCGGATCGGCAATGCGCATTGACAGGATGCGGCCGTCGCCGTCCACATCTTCGACGTCCAGCCCGTCGATATGGTCCTCGTCGTACGGGTAGGGACGTGTCGACGACCGGATGATCTTGGGCGTGTCGCGCATCGCCCATTCCGCGCCGTCCGGGTTGATGCGCGGGCAGACGTAAAACGCCCGCGTATCCAGGCAGCGGGTCACATCCTCGCGCCGGCCGTATTCGCGCGTCAGCGTGTCGAGCAGGTACAGCGCCGCCGCACCGCCGGCCAACTCACTGGCGTGGATGTTGGCGTCGACCCAATACGCTGGCTTCTCGGCCGCGGCGCCGGTGTCCTGGTTGGTGACCGTCAGCACCCAGATGTCCCGCTCCTCGTGGCTCTTGCCGATGCTTTCGATCGACAGCAGCCGCGGGTGCGCGTGCACCAGTTGTTGCAACAGGGCGGTGAATGCCTCGTATCGGTAGTACCGGTCGTAATGGATCATGTGGGGCTCTCGATGCATCGCGCTGCGCCGGATGAGAGTCCCGCGGGCGTGGCCTGCGCGCATGATACTTTGGCCGCTGCCATCGCACGCACCGCTTGAACGGGCTGCGACCCACGCGCAGCATGTCGGCGCACGCGCGGCGATGTCCGGCTGCAGGGCGCTGCGCGCCAGGCGATGTGGTCCGACCGCGAGCCGTCCCGCTCAGCCGCCCCGGCGCGCCCGTTCGTAGAGCCCCTGCACCTTCGACTCGTTCGCCTGCAGCTCGCGGATGCGTTGCGGCCCGCTGGGGTGGGTGGACAGGAAAGCCAGGTTGCCACCGCCACCACCCGAGGCTTCGGCCATCTTGCGCCACAGGCTGGCACCGGCTTGCGGCGCATAACCGGCGCGGGCCGCGAGCTCGAGACCGACCAGGTCAGCCTCACTCTCGTCCTCGCGGCTGAAATTGAGCGTGAGCAACTGGGTTCCGATGTTGGCGGCGACGTCGCCCAGGTCGCCCAGGCCGAGCAACCGTGCCATCAGCGACAGACCCATGCCGGTGGCCTGGGTCTTGCCGATGCGTTCGCTGGCATGTTCTCGCAGCGCGTGGGCCATCTCATGGCCCATGATCATCGCCGCCTCGTCGTCGGTCAGCGAAAGCCGCTCGAGGATGCCGGTATAAAGCGCGATCTTGCCGCCTGGCATGCAGAACGCATTGATCTCCTTGCTGCGGATCAGGTTGACTTCCCAATTCCATTGGCGGGCGCGCTCGTTCCACTGCGCGGCGAAAGGAACGATGCGTTGGGCTATTGCACGCAGGCGCCGCAATTGTGGGTCGCTGGTCGGCGCGAGCGCACCTTGCGCCCGGGCCTCGGCCATCATCTTGGCGTATTGCTGGCCTGCGGCACTCTCGATCTCGCCGGCCGACACCAGTTTTCGGAACCCCGAGCGGTTGCCGACATCGACCTGCGCAGTCGCTGGCGCGCTGGCCAATGCCGAAGCCGCGAGCAGGAAGCCACGGCGCCCGGCCCAGCCGGAGCGGTCGGAAATGCAACGCATACACATGGGTCAATAATAGTCGCAAGCTCACCCATCCTGTATGTCAGACAACACCGCAATTTCCGACAACACCCGAATCCCCTGGCGCGAGGCGCTGCGGGTGTACCTGGAGCCGGCGAGCCTGCGCATGTTGCTGCTGGGTTTCTCGGCCGGCCTGCCGCTGCTGCTGGTATTTGGCACCTTGAGCTTCTGGCTGCGCGAGGCTGGCATCGATCGCACCACGATCGGCTACCTGAGCTGGGTTGGCCTGGCCTATGGCTTCAAATGGGTCTGGTCGCCACTGGTGGATCGGCTGCCGATTCCACTGCTGACGCGCCGGCTGGGGCGCCGGCGCAGCTGGCTGCTGTTGTCGCAGGCCGTGATCATCGCTGCACTGGTCGCCATGGCGATGACCGACCCGCGGATGACACTGGCACCGATGGTCTGGGGTGCGCTGGCTGTGGCTTTCGGCTCGGCCACGCAGGATATCGCGCTGGACGCCTACCGCATCGAGTCGGCATCGACCGAGCGCCAGGGCGCCTTGGCGGCGACCTACCAGACGGGCTACCGGATCGCCATGATCTGGGCTGGCGCCGGCGTGTTGTGGATTGCCGCACGTGCCGAGATCGGCAGCGCGGCGTTGTACCAGCCCGAGGCCTGGGGTACCGCCTATCTGGTGATGGCCGCATCGATGCTGGTCGGCGTGGTGACCGTGTTGTCGTCGCCCGAGCCGCAACACCGGGTGCTGGCGCCAGCCAGGAACATCGCCGAATGGGCGCGTGGCGCGCTGGTGGAACCCTTCGCCGACTTCCTGGGCCGCTACCGCTGGCACGCGGTGCTGATCTTGGCGCTGATCGCGATCTACCGCATCAGCGACGTCGTGATGGGCATCATGGCCAATCCGTTCTACGTCGACATGGGTTACACCAAGGACGAGGTGGCCGCGGTGACCAAGATCTATGGCGTGATCATGACGCTGGTGGGCGCCTTCATCGGCGGGGTCATGTCGATGCGTTACGGTGTCATGCGTATCCTGATGCTCGGCGCCGTGCTCAGCGCGGCGACCAACCTGCTGTTCGCCTGGCTGGCCGGCCATGGGCACGACGTGACCGCACTGATCATGGTCGTCTCGGCCGACAACCTCAGCAGCGGCATTGCGTCTGCAGCCTTCATCGCCTACCTGTCCGGCCTGACGAATATCCAGTACTCCGCGACGCAATACGCCTTGTTCAGCTCCCTGATGCTGCTGCTGCCCAAGTTCCTGGCCGGTTTCTCGGGTCAATACGTCGACAGCTTCGGTTATGCGCACTTTTTCACTGCCACCGCATTGCTCGGCGTTCCGGTGCTGGCGCTGATCGCGCTGGCACTCTGGGCCGGCCACGGACGCAAGGCCCGACCGGACCTGGCCACGGCCACGGCCATTTCCGCACCCTGAGAGTGCCCCCAACCCTGGCTGCGCCAGGCCCCCCGAGGGGGTGCGAGGAAACTTGGGG
>CAZADK010000165.1:0-8259 GCA_964483855.1 uncultured Rhodoferax sp. | reverse complement strand
GGTCGTGGTGTGCCCCGACACGACGACCGCCACTTTGGCGGCCCGCACCGTGCCGCGATTCGTCTCGACCCCGCATATGCGACCGTCTGGCCCGCGCAGCAGTGCCGTCACCGCGGTGTTCTGGTGCATCTCCACGCCCTGGTCGTCGGCCGAACGCGCGAAGCCCCAGGCCACGGCGTCGTGCCGGCAGGTGGCTGCATCCGGGTGCAACATGCCGCCCAGAATCGGCAGGCGCGAGTCCGGCCCGCCACCGGTGAGCGACGGGATGCGACGGCGAAGCTCCTCCACGCTGAGCGGTTCGTAGGTCGAGCCGTGGTTGTACATGTTGAGCATGCGCCGGCGCAGATCGCGCATCTTGGGCGAGGTCTGCACGACGTCGATCATGCTGCGCTTGGAATACATCAGGTTGAAGTTGAGCTCTTTCGTGAGCTCGTCGAACAGCGCGACCGTCTTGACATAGAACGGAATGCTCTCGTCGCGCAGGTAGTTGGAGCGGATGGTGACCGTGTTGCGCGCGATATTGCCCGTGCCCAACGCGCCCCGCTCCAACACCGCGACATGGGTGATGCCGTGGTTGCGCGCAAGGTAATGGGCGGTGGCCAGGCCGTGCCCGCCGGCACCGATGATGATGACGTCGTACTCGGCCTTGAGCGGCGGGCTGCGCCAGGCGCGCTGCCAGTTCTGGTGATGCGACAGCGCGTTGCGCGCAAGAGACCACAGCGAATAACGTTGCATGGATGCAGCCTGACTCTCAGCGATCGTGCGGCCGTGGCCCGGGCCGGTCGCCACGACGCAGGGGAAACGGATATCCTATGCCCTGGCCAACACGCAGGACAGGATCAACGGGATGCATGATGAAGCGACGCGGTCGGCGGGGCAATCGGTGTTTGCCTTGGTCGGGCGCACCGACATGAAATCCATCATGGTGCGCAACAACAGCGCCGGCTTGTGGCATCTGGCTGGGCACACTGCGGTCCTGCTTGCCCTTGGCGCCCTGGTGGCCCTGGCTGGCGACGGCTACCTGCAGTGGCCGGCGATGTTGCTGCTCGGCATCGCAATCACGCATCTGTTTGCGCCGCAGCACGAATGCGCCCACTATTCGGCGTTTCGCACGCGCAGGCTCAACGAGGTCGTCGCCTGGATGTGCGGGCTGCTGATCATGGTGCCGCAAATCCATTTCCGCTACGAGCATACCGACCACCACACCTACACCAACCTGCCCGATCGGGACCCACAGCATATCCCGCTGCCACGCAGCGTCGGCGCCTACCTGTGGTATCTGAGCGCCATTCCTTATTGGTGGAGCAGCTGGAGCGGCCTCGCACGGCGAAGCGTCGCTCGCCTGACGGCGCAGGAGCTGGGCTTCATTCCGCCGGGGCAGCGGCGCTTTGTGGTGTGGGAAGCCCGCCTGATGTCGCTGGTTTATGTTGGCGTGGCCGCTCTCGTGGTGGCGGGCTGGCATGCGCCGCTGCAGTACTGGTTCCTGCCACTGCTGCTCGGACAGCCGGTGATGCGCTTCATCCGCATGACGGAACATGTGGGCCGCCCGACCGAGATCGACCTGTTGCACAACACGCGTACCACACAGGTCAGCTGGCCGTGGCAATTCCTGGCCTGGAACATGAACTTCCACGCCGAGCACCACCTGGCGCCACCGGTGCCCTACCACGCCTTGCCCCGGCTGCGCAGCCTGCTGAACGGGCGTGTTCCGGTGCGTGACGGGTATCGGGCCGGCCACCGCGAGATCTGGTCGGAAATGAAGGCCCGGCGCGACGCACGCTGAGCACCCAGATGCGGTTGCCGGCGCGGTGGCCAGAACCGTGCCGGCAGTTGCGGCGTTCATGGCGTGCCACCCTGCGACACGCGCACATGGTCCTCGACCCAGCGCGCGCAGGCCAGCAGATGCTCGTCACCGCGCATGGAGCCGATCAATTGCGCGCCGATCGGCAAGCCGGTGGCGCCACAACCCAGCGGCAGGGTCACCGTGGGCACGCCGAGCAGGGTCCACATACGGCTGAACAGCGGGTCGCCGGTGGCGCCCAGGCCCAGCGGCGCCTCGCCCACTGCGCTCGGTGCGAGCAGTACGTCCCAGCGTGAACGCCAGTCGGCAAACTCGCGTCGGGCGGCGCCGCCGGCTTCCAGAGCAGCCAGGTACTGCGCGCGCCCGACCCCCATGCCATCGGCCAGCAGCTGTCGCATCTGCGGGCTCAGGGCGTCGTGGTGCCGGTCGTTCTCGAAAGCCAGGCTGCGCGCGGCTTCGTATGCCATGATGGTCTTGTGCACCTGCGCCAGGCCAGCAAAGTGTGGCGGCAGGTCTGCCGTCGATACCGATGCGCCCTTTTCGGACAGCTGCCGGGCCACCGAATCCAGCGCCAGCTGGCAGTCCGGCGCGGCCTGATCCCACCAGGGGGTGCGGCACAGACCCACGCGTGGCGGCGCCGTGATGCAGGCGGTATCGATGGCCTGCCGCTCGCCCAGCAGGGCCCAGCGCAGCCACTGGGCATCCACCACGCCGCGTGTCAGGCTGCCAAGTGCATCGAACGACGCGGCGAATGGCTTGATGCCGGCCAGGCTGAACTCGCCCAGACTCGACTTGTAGCCAGTCACGCCGCAGAACGACGCCGGTCGGGTGACCGAGGCGGCAGTCTGCGTGCCAAAGCCAGCCGGGACCATGCAGTCCGCCACAGCAGCGGCGGACCCGCTGGACGAGCCGCCCGGCGTGTGCAGGAGGCGGTGCGGATTGGCTGTCGGTCCGGGCGCGAAGTAGGCGAACTCGGTGGTCACCGTCTTGCCCAGCACCAGCGCGCCGGCCCGCCGTGCCAGTGCCACGCAGGAAGCGTCCGCGCCGGGGCGGCGCCCGCGGTAGATCGCAGAGCCGCATTCGGTCGGCATGTCGACCGTGTCGATGATGTCCTTCACGGCCATCGGAACGCCATGCAAAGGGCCGCGCACGGGAAGCCGGTCCAACGCCTGGGCCGCACCAAGCGCCGCTGCCGGATCGAGCCAGGCCCAGGCATGGATCTGTGGCTCACGGGCGGCGATGCGATCCAGACAGGACTGCACGAGGTCCACTGAGCGCAGGCGACCCTCGCGCACTGCCTGTGCCGCGGCGAACAGGCCGAGGGTATGAGGTTCGATCATGCGCCGAGTGCCGCGAGCGCTTGGGCAAACAAAGCTGCCGGTGCGCGATAGAAACCGCCGGCCAGGCGTCCGCGCTGGCCCGTGCGCTCCACCACGCCCAGGCTGACCAGCGGTTGCTGTGCCGAGCGGGCGATGGTGCGCGCGTCGAGCACCATTAGCGGTTGGGCCTGCACCATGGCCGGGTGGCGCGCGCGCAGCAGTGCACGCGGCATGCCTTCCATGCCGGGCCAGGCGGCCGCGAATGCCGCCGGCTCGGCGCTGGCCTTGGCCAGTGTTGTCATGGCGCCCAGGCCCAGCAGGTCCACGATGGCACTGTCGCCGATCGCGCCCAGGCTCGATGCCTGCAATTCGGCGCTACTGCCTGCGACCCGCGGTGCGTCCGCTGCCTGCATGAACCAGCGCCCCGGCAATCCGGCGAGCTGGATGCCGAAGTCCAGGCCGTTCCCGGCGGCGGCCGTCACCACGCTGGCGCTCGGCAATCCCGATGCGGCCGACAGCATGCAGCGGGAAGCCGCCATCCACAGGTTCAGGAAGAAACCCGGGCTTTGCGCGAGGTAGTCGGCGCAGTGGGCGGCGCTTGCCCGCGCGAGCCTCGGTGCCAGTGCCGCCGCCAGCGCGCGCGTGGCGGCGGCCGTCTTGCCATGGCAGTCGTCCCCCGCGCACAGGCCCGCGTCAGCCAGTGCGAGCAGGTCGATGGGCTGGTCCAGGGCATCCTGCAATGAAGGTGCTAACGCGTGGTCGAGCCAGCGCAGATGCTCAACCACCGCGGGTGTGAATACGCCAACGCGCATCGGATGCGCCATTCCGCCGTTCAGCGGGCTGCAGGAATCGCGTCCAAGCCCGGCGGTATCGCGCACGACCTGCACCCACATCGACGGTGACAACACGTCGGCAAGCGGGACCACGCAGTCGAGATCCTGCGCGGGGCGCAGCCTGATTCTGCCGGAGTGCACCATGTCGCGCGCCTGCTCCGGTGCGGTGGCCCAGCCTTCGAGCAGTGCGGCGCTGACGGCGGCGTTGAGCACCGCAGCACAGGGTGCGGTCGGGTCGCGCAGGGGCGGACCCGCGCACAGCAATTCAAAGTCGCTCAGGCCGAGTTGATCGCGCGCGCGGCGCAGTGCAACCCACTGCGGGCGCACGGCCAGCACCCTGGCGCAGGCCAGCGAATCAGGGTCCGACGCAAGACTGCTCACGGGGTTGGCGGCAGGATCCAGCTCTCGCAGAAAGCGAGGAAGGCGGTGCTCATGCGCCCGCCAAGGAAATCGCGCACGATGATCTTCCCCGGCAGTGCTGCGCCATTGATCCTGATCGAGCCAGTCTGGGCTTCCACAAACACGCTGACCATCTGGTGCTGACCGGTGGATGACATGGCCGGTGGCACGTCCACAGCGAAGGGTTTTCCAAGGCCCTCCCAGCGCAGGGCGACGCTGACATCGCCGCTCTGCAACTGCTCTTCGTGAAAGGCCTGTCCCTCGGCGCTGGAGCGGGTCGACTCGGCGCCCACATAGGTCATCGACTGCAGGCCGGCAGTATCGCGAAAGGATGCAAAGCGCGAGACGAAGTCGCTGACCAGCCAGCGCATCAGGGGCTCGTTGGTAGAGATACACAGGTTGGGCGCCTGCGGCCAGCCCGCCGCCTGATGGGGCGCGCCGAGCACGATGGCCCCGGTGCCGGGCCCATGCGGCGAGGTGACAACACGGAAGTACACCGATAGCGACTGCCAGTTGCCTTGCGCGTCCTTCAGATAGATGCCGGGGTTGTCGCCCGACCACACCACAGTGCCAGGATTGACAGGAGAACTCATGCGGGGTTCCTTGGTCAGCCGGACTGCCTAGGCAACCGTCTTGAATTCGAACAATTTTCCGTGGTCCGGATTGACCTGCGCGGCGTCCGCGGTATTCAGTGGCGCCAGCTTCACGGTGATGGCAGCGCGACGCTCGGCATCGGCCAGGTGCATGGTCTCGGTGTAGGCGGTGGCGACCTTGCGACACAGGTTCAGGATCAGCTGCTGGTCATCTTGATCGGTACGCGGCACACGCAGGATGGTGTCGCCGCCCACGGTGGGGATCGTAGGGCCGTCTTTGGGCTGCAGGGGCAGGGGCTCGATGCCGCCGGCCAGGTCATTGATGTCGCGCCGGATGCGCCGGCGCAGCATCGCCACGCCCCGATCCGTCATGCCGAGGTTCTCGCGCTCGTGGCTTCCGATTTTGCCGAGGCTGCACCAGGCGTCCCAGTCGCCCGGGGAATCCTGGCGCTGCGCGTAGGGCAACTCGTCGCTCTGGCCATAGAAGTCGGTCTTGCCCACGTGGTTGTCTTGCGGACGACCCATGTGCATCGGGTCATCGCGGTCATTGAAATGCCGCCAGGCGATCACCATGGTGTTGGTGTCGTCCACCGGCGTGACCCAGCGCGTGAGACCGGGGCGGCCGAAGTAACGTACCTTGCTCACGTTCTCGAAGATCGCGCCATTCTGGGAGAAGTTCGGGACCATGAAATCGTGCATGCGGATCCAGATGAAGTCGCCGACCCGGCGGGCATTCGTGTAGAAGAATCCGCGCTCGGTCTCGTGGTAGTCGATGATGGGCAGCGTGGCAAAGACTTCGCTGAACTGCGGTCCCGAGACGCGCGTGTGCAGGAAGGCGACGTGGAACGGATCCATCGCGTTTTCCGCCACCTGAAGCCAGTTGCAGGGAGAGTGGATCAGGTAGGGTTTCATCGTGTTGTCCGGCATCACGATGGCGTCCATGAGCGGGAAATCCGGTGCCGATTCGGGCGGCCCCATGTAGGTGAAAAGCACACCTTCCTTCTCGATCACCGGGTACGCGCCGTGGCAGACTTTATGCCGCAGCGGACTCTCGGCACGCTCACCGGGTGTCTCCAGCACGGTCCCGTCATTGGCGAACAGCCAGCCGTGGTAGCTGCAACGGATGCCGTCCTGGGCAATGATGCCAAACTCCAGCGACATGCCGCGATGCGAGCAGTGCTTGTGCACCAGTCCGGGGCTTCCGGACAAACTGCGAAACAGCACGAGTTCCTCTCCCAACACCCGGACCACCTTGGGCTTGTGGCCTAGTTCGGATGTCAGTTCGAACGGATGCCAGTAGCGGCGCAGGTATTCGCCACACGGCGTACCAGGGCCGACCCGCGATACGAGTTCCTCGATCGGGCGATCCTTGGGTTTGTGGTAGCCGGAAAACTTCAGGGGCAAAGGTTGAGGGGTGGGATCGCTCATGGGGTGGTTGCTTCGATGTCAGGGACAGTGGGGGACTCGTGGATACCCGGCCAGTATCGGCAACGCACGCTCAGCCAGCAAGCCCGGGCCAAATTCTGCGCCAGAGCATTACCAGATTGACCAGCCATGCATTAGCAATCGTGATGCCCGCGGCTGTCAGGATGCCCTCAAGTCGGCCACGTTGGTTACGAAGATATGGGGATAAATGCGTGGCAGCAACCGGCGCAGTTCGCCCGAGACAAGTGCTTCGAGTTCGGTCGCGGCCAGCCGCGCCAGGCGCAAGGCGAGTTCATCGAATTCGCCGCGCCGTGACACCATGTACAAGCGGCGATGGAACGACTCGCCAGGAAAAGGCACGACCCGAATCTGCGGGCTGTATTCCCTGGAGCGCAACAACGACAGCGGAGTACCGATGCTCCATCCGATGCCCGCGGCGACCGCAGCGATCAGCTTCTCTGTCGAATCCACCGACACGCGGCGCAGCGGCGCTATGTGGAGGCGGCGGCATTGGCTGTCAATCTGCGCTCCCAAGTGTGAAATAGCTTCGTAACGGACCATCGGGTACGCGCGCGAGAGCAGGTCGAGGTCGGGGGCGCTCGGATCCCACGCCACGTTCGCCGGCAACAACAGCACAAAGGGCTCTTGCAGCAGTTCGTAGCGGGTCAGGTGGGGTTCCGCCTCGAGCGCGTCGTTCAGCACCACCACGTCTGCGCGCTTTTCAAGCAGCGCATCGCCCAGCCGAGGCGTCAAGTCGGACCAGAGTTGCAGGTTCAGTGCCTCCTCGAGCATGCATTGAATCAGCGCGGGCCCGACAGCCGTGCCGAACGAATCGACCATGCCGATGCGCAGCTGCCGCACGCGGGTCTTGCCGTGCTCGCGCACCAGCGCCGTCATCTTCCTGATGTCGTCGATCAGGTTGGCGGCCTTGCTGCGCAAAAGTTCTCCTGCTGGAGTCAAGGCGAATGTCCGCACGCTGCGATCGATCAGTACCGCGCCGACCTCGTCTTCGAGTTGCCGAATCGACTGGGACACTGCCGATTGCGTCTTGTGCAGGCGCCGCGCGGCACTGGTGAAGCTGCCGGATTCACCGACGGCGAGAAAGGCTTCAATGTTGTGCAGATTCATGGAAAGTTATATGACCCGAGTTTGCATTGTCATGCAAGTCGGCAGGTTTGCGGCTGCATATACGCGTGCCCGGCAACAGCGGGTCGGCAATGAAACTCCTATACTGATTTTCAGGACGGGCCGGTGAGCCTTTCCTCGGCAGCGTTGCATGGAGCGTACGGTTTGGAAAATGAAGATACGTTTGAATTGGGCGATGTCGTTCTGCAGTCCGGCGCAACGCTGCGCGGGGCAAAGATCGTCTTCAAGACCCATGGGCAGCTCGATCGAAGCGGCGCCAACGCGATTCTCGTGCCGACCTTTTACGGCGGTCGACATGGCGATTACGATGCGATGATCGGGCCTGGACGGGCCCTCGACCCCACACGCTACTTCGTCGTGGTGGTCAACATGTTCTGCAACGGCCTGTCGTCATCCCCATCCAACACGGCGCGTCCGTTGGATGGACCGCGGTTTCCTGGGGTTACGCACTGGGACAACGTGCATTGCCAGCATCGTCTGCTGACCGAACATCTGGGGGTGCGCAAGTTGGCACTTGCCACTGGCTTCTCGATGGGCGGGCAGCAGGCGACCCATTGGGCAGCCATCTTTCCGCAGATGGTGGAGCGTCTTGCACCCTGGTGTGCGTCCGCGAAGACCGCCCCGCACAATTGGGTCTTTCTCGAGGGCGTCAAGGCTGCGTTGCTTGCCGACCGGGAGTTCGATGGCGGCGACTATCAGCGTGCACCGAACCGCGGCATTCGCGCGTTTGCCCGGGTGTGGGC
>CAZADK010000164.1:0-8261 GCA_964483855.1 uncultured Rhodoferax sp. | reverse complement strand
GCGTTGCCCGATGCCATGCCCGCCGAGCAGGCACGCGGCGTGGGTCGCGGTCCGGCCAGTCCGCGCGAAGCCGAGCTGCTGGCGCTGTGGGAAACCGAACTCGGTCGTAAGCCGCTGTCGGTGCAGGACAACTTTTTCGACGTCGGCGGGGATTCACTGGCCGCGATCACGATCCTGGCCGGGGTCGAGCGAATGACGCAGCGCCGGATTCCCCTGTACCTGCTGACCGAAAACCCGACGGTCGAGCGGCTTGCGTCAGCGCTGGACAAGGAGGCGGTGCCGCCGGGCCTGCTGATGCAGCTGGGGCCGGGTGTTGCAGCCTGCACGATCTATCTGGCGGCGTCAGGCCATGGCGATCTGCTGCGGTTCCGCGGCCTGGCCGATGCACTGGGAAGCAGTTGCGATCTGCGCATGATGCAGCCACCGCAGGGTCCGACGGCGTTCCTGCGCATTGCGCAACTGGCGCAGATGTACGCCGATGGCATACAGGCGCAAGGCCAGGCACCGGGTTTCATTGCGGGTTTTTCGATCGGCGGCATTGCCGCGCTGGAGACCGCCCGGTTGCTGGAGCAGCGTGGCATGCCGCCACGCGGACTGATCCTGATCGATACGGTATACCCGAAGGCGATCTGGGGCGGTACTTTTTATTGGCGCTTGTTTACCGGTATGGTGCGCTTGCTGCGCCTGCAAGAGCTCAGCATCAATGGCCGGCGCCTGGGCGCCATGGTCAACGACGCCGGCCTGGTTGCGCAGGTCAATTCCATGCGAGGTTATCGCGTCGGCGTCTTTGGTGGCCCGACCACGCTGATCAAGACCTCTGGCTTGTTGCGCTGGGAAAAGCCGCTGTTCGGCTCCTGGAAGCGGCTGTTTGGCGAGCGCCTGAACGAGCGCCGGGTTACCGGCCTGCACGGCTCCATCTTCGGCTCCGGACAGGTCCGGGATCTGGCGATGGTGCTCGTGGATGTCATGCGGCGTTCGCCATGAGCCCTTGATCGATGCCCCCAGCACCGTTGTCGTCTCCCCGGTTGCGCTGGCGCCTGATGCTGCTGGCCATTGCCCTGTTGGCCGTGCTGGGCCTGGCCATCGCGTGGACGGCGACGCCGCTGCGGCACTGGCTCGACGTGGATTGGTTGGTGTCGGAGTTACAGCGTTTCGGTCAGTCCTTCGGGCCAGTGGCAGCCACGCTTGGTTTTGCATTGGCGATGACGCTGGCGGTTCCACTGACCCTCCTGACTCCGGTGGCGCTGATCGCGTTCGGCCCCTGGGCTGGCTTGGGTTGCGCCATGGTCGGCGCCTTGCTGGGTGCGGCGGCCAGTTATGGCATCGGCGCATTTCTCGGGCACGAGGTCCTGGTGCGGCTGGCGGGCCCGCGTATCAACATGCTGAGCCAGCGCATGGCAACGCGTGGGCTGGTGGCCGTGATCCTGGTGCGCCTGGTGCCGGTGGCGCCGTTCGCGGTGATCAACATGGTCGCCGGCGCCAGCCACATCCGGCTGCGCGACCTGGTGCTCGGCACCGCAATCGGCATGACGCCCGGCACACTGGCCATGGTGGTGTTTATCGACCAGATCACGGAAGCATTACGCGCGCCGACACCGCTGACCTTCGCGCTGCTCGGCGGCACCGTGTTGCTGATCGCCGCCGGCGCCTGGGGATTGCAGCGCTGGTTGCGCAGCGTCGATCGGTAGAATTTCTGCCGACGAAACGCTTTGCGCTTGCCGGCCCTTACAGTCCAGCCGCAGCGCGCAGCGTGTCGGCTTTGTCCGTACGTTCCCAGGTGAAATTGGGTTCTTCGCGGCCGAAGTGGCCGTAGGCGGCGGTTTGCTGGTAGATCGGGCGCAACAGGTCGAGCATCTGGATGATGCCCTTGGGGCGCAAGTCGAAATGCTCGCGCACCAGCCTGGCAATCTGATCGTCCGCTATCACGCCGGTACCCTCGGTATAGACGGTGATGTTCATCGGGCGTGCGACGCCGATCGCATAAGCAACCTGGATCTGGCATTGGCGTGCGAGGCCGGCCGCAACGATGTTCTTTGCAACGTAGCGGCAAGCGTAGGCGGCCGAACGATCGACCTTGCTCGGGTCCTTGCCGCTGAAGGCGCCGCCACCATGCGGGCAGGCGCCGCCGTAGGTGTCGACGATGATCTTGCGCCCGGTCAGGCCGCAGTCACCTTGCGGGCCGCCGACCACGAAACGTCCGGTCGGGTTGATCAGGTATTCGGTGTCCTTCAGCCATGCACCTGGCAGCACCGGCTTGATGATCTCCTCGATGATGGCCTCAATGAACGAGGCCTTCATCTTGGTCGCCGATTCGCTCTGGTCCGGGTGGTGCTGGGTCGACAACACGACAGTTGCGATGCTGTGCGGCTTGCCATCGACATATCGCATCGTGACCTGGCTCTTGGCATCTGGCCGCAGGAACGGCAGGCGCCCGTCCTTGCGCAGGTGGGCCTGGCGCTCGACCAGCCGGTGCGCGTAGTAGATCGGCGCGGGCATCAGCTCGGGTGTTTCGTCGCAGGCATAGCCGAACATCAGGCCCTGGTCGCCGGCGCCGGTGTTCAGATGGTCGTCGGACGCATGGTCGACGCCTTGCGCTATGTCGTTGCTCTGTTTGTCATAGGCCACCAGCACGGCGCAGCCCTTGTAGTCGATGCCGTAGTCGGTGTTGTCGTAGCCGATGCGCTTGAGCGTGTCGCGCGCGACCTGGATGTAATCGACATGCGCGTTGGTCGTGATCTCGCCGGCCAGAACCACGAGGCCTGTGTTGCACAAGGTTTCCGCGGCAACACGGCTGCGTGGATCCTGTTCGAAGAGTGCGTCCAGGATCGCATCGGAGACCTGGTCGGCCACCTTGTCGGGATGACCTTCGGACACGGATTCGGATGTGAATAGAAAATCGTTCGCCATAAGTTTCCTTCAGTTGCTCCATCAACACATGGGGACCTGCGTTGCCTGGGCTGGAGTCGCTTGGGCGAACGCTTTAGCAGTTTCACAAGGCACAATGGCCGCTGCACGTGCGCAGCCATGGTGGGTGTCGCCCTGCAAGTAGTTCCATAACTCGGCGACGGTCAGATTCTACCCATTCATGGTTCACGTGTTTCGCTGGCTTGCGCACCTGCCCCTGTGGTTGCTGCATGGCCTGGGCTGGTTGCTCGGCTGGTTGTCATTCCTGTTGTCCCCGACCTACCGGCGCAGGTTCCGGGAGAACTGCGCGCAGGCCGGGTATCGGATGGCTTCGTCATGGGGCGCGGTGGGCAGTGCCGGCCGCATGGTCGGCGAATTGCCGCGGCTGTGGCTGGGCGCTGCGACGGCTTGCGAGTGGGAGAACGATGCTTGCGTCGACAAGGCCTACGCTGCCGGGCAAGGCGTGATTTTTCTCACGCCGCACCTGGGATGTTTCGAGATCACGGCGCAAGCCGTGACAGCGCGGTATGCGCAGCGCCACGGGCCGCTGACCGTGTTGTATCGGCCGGCCCGCCACGCCTGGCTGGCGCAGTTGATGCGCCAGGCGCGCGATCGTCCGGGCCTGGTTTCAGTACCCACCAGCCTGGCCGGCGTGCGGCAGATGATCCGTTCACTGCGCAATGGCCATGCCGTCGGTTTGCTGCCCGACCAGGTTCCGCCGCAGGGCATGGGCGTGTGGGCACCGTTCTTCGGGCGCGATGCCTACACCATGACCCTGTCAGCGCGCCTGGCGCAGCAGACCGGAGCCACGGTCTTGTTGACATGGGGCGAGCGACTGACCTGGGGCCGTGGTTTTCGCCTGCATTTCCGTGCGTTGCACGAGGCCTTGTCGCCTGAGCTGGACACGGCAGTGGCACAACTCAATCGGGAAATGGAGCGACTGATCCGGGAGTGCCCGGCGCAGTACCTGTGGGGATATGCGCGCTACAAACATCCGAAGGGGGAAACATGAGGCGCGCGCAAGTCCGCATATGCTGAGTCATCTGGGAATCGGCTTCATGCGCCTGCTGGCGCGCATGCCGCTGGCCTGGGTGCGGGCACTGGGCTGGGCGCTGGGCTGGTTGTTGTATGCCCTGGCCGGGTCGCGCCGGCGGGTGGTGTGGGTGAATCTGCGGCTGTGTTTCCCGCAGCGAACCGAGGCCGAGTTGCGCGCCCTGGCGCAGCAGACCTTTGTGTTTTTTGCCCAGGCCTGGCTGGACCGGGGCTGGTTGTGGCACGGTGACGCCGATGACCTGCAACGGCGCCTGCGTTTGCGGGGTGCGGCGCACGAGTTGCAGGGAGATGCGCCGACGGTCGTGTTTGCGCCGCACTTCGTCGGCCTGGATGCGGGCTGGACGGCCCTGACGCTCCAGTTGCCACGCGCGTTCACGACGATTTATTCGAACCAGGTCGATCCGACTCTGGACCGCTGGATACTGGACGGCCGCAAGCGTTTTGGCCGGCCGCGCCTGTTCGGCCGCGACGACGGCCTCAAGCCGGTGGTGCAGGCTCTGCGCGCCGGGCAGCCGCTCTATCTGCTGCCCGACATGAACATCACCCGCCAGGAATCGGTGTTCGTGCCCTTTTACGGCGTGCCCACGGCGACGCTGACCTCGTTGTCACGGTTCGCGAAGATGGGCCGGGCCAAGGTCGTGCCCGTGATCACCGAATTGACAACCGCGGGTTACGACGTGCATGTGATGCCGGCCTGGCAGGATTTCCCGACTGACGACCTGCAGGCTGACGCAGCCACGATGAACCGCCGGCTGCAGGACTACATCGATCGCATGCCGGGCCAGTACTACTGGGTCCACAAGCGCTTCAAGATGCGACCGGCCGGCGGGGCGTCAGTCTATTGACAGGCCGAGCCGCACGGGTTCAGGCCGGCGTGTCGGACTGTGGTTCCGGATTGACTGTGCCAGTGGCATCGGCCGGTTCGCCTGCCTTCGGGTGCGCCCATTGCCACAACAGTTGCGATACATCGTCGATACCCTGGCGCTTGGTGGCGGAGAACAGCATCGCATGGCCGCCGCCGGCCTGCAACCGGGCGATCGACAAGGCCTTGCTGGCCTCGGCGCGTGTGAGTTTGTCAGCCTTGGTCAGCAGCAGCAGGAACTTGAGTCCTTGTTCAACCCTCGGGTGGACCACGTCCAGCAGGATCTCGTCGAGTTCGGTCAGCCCCAGGCGTGGGTCGCACAGAAGAACGATCCCGCGCAGGTTCTCGCGGGTGACCAGGTAGTTGGCCATGACCTGCTGCCAGCGGATCTTGTCCTGGCGCGGCACGGCCGCATAACCATAACCGGGCAAGTCGGTCAGCACGGCGTCTGTGACACCCTGCTTGCCCAGCGCAAACAGGTTGATGTGCTGCGTGCGGCCCGGCTTGCGCGAGGCGAAGGCCAGTTGCTTTTGCTGGGTCAGGGTGTTGATGCAGGTCGATTTGCCAGCATTGGAGCGGCCGACGAAGGCGATCTCCGGGACTTCCAGCGCCGGCAGGAAGTGCAGTTCGGGCGCCGTGGTCAGGAACCGGGCCGTATGCAACCAGCCACTGGCCACCTGCGCCGGAGAAGCCGTGGGCGTGGCGCCGTGCGGGGTCTTTGCGGCGATGGGGTGGGGTTGGCGTGTCATGGAATCCAGGGGGGGTGGCCGCGGCCCGCATTGTAGAATGCACGCTGTTTTGCCCCCTCTCTTCGATGCCCATCCCCATGATGTCTATTGCTCGCCTGATGCTTGTCACCTCCCTGGCTCTGAGTTCACTGAGCGTAGTTGCACAGGACAAGAAACCTGACCTGGCCAAGGGTGAGGCAAGTTACGCCGTGGTATGCGTCGCCTGCCATGGTGCCGACGGCAACTCGGGCGCGCCAGAGAACCCCAAGCTGGCGGGCCAGCATCCGCAATATCTGGTCAAGCAGCTGCAGGAGTTCAAGTCCGGCAAGCGCAACAACGCGATCATGAAGGGTTTTGCGACCGCGTTGTCGGACGATGACATGGTCAACATCGCTTACTGGTTGGCGAGCAAGCAACCCAAGCCGGGATTTGCCAAGGACAAGGCGCTGGTGTCCCTGGGCGAGAAGATCTACCGCGGTGGCATCGCCGAGCGCAAGATCGCTGCTTGCGCCGGTTGTCATAGCCCCAATGGCGCAGGCATCCCCGCGCAGTACCCGCGCCTCAGCGGTCAGCATGCCGACTACAGCCGGACCCAGCTCACGGCATTCCGTGACGGTATCCGCCTCAACAACGCACAGATGACCAGCGTCGCCGCGCGCCTGAATGACCGCGATATCCGCGCCGTATCCGACTACATGGCCGGCCTGCGCTGAGCGTTTCCCGGTTGGACGGCTGCTTGGGCATCGTGCGTCGGGGAGGGATGACTTGCCTGCAGGATGGCTGGCAGATCCGGAACATCGGCTGGGATGATCGGTTTACCGTCGAAGCAGGAACTTTGTAAGTTTTTTCGGGTTCAGACGAACTCAAGACAACGCCGGGCCGCCCCTGGTGTGTTTGCCTTCGCGACGGCAGGGCATATCGCCCGATATGGGCCGTGGGGCGCTCGGTCATCACAAGGACATCTGCTCATGATCTTCCATAACCGCAACCATGCTTTCGATCACGCTGTTCGCAGCGAAATTACACCGCGCCAGACCTACCTGGATCGCCGGGGACTGATCCGCGCGATGGCAGGCGGAGTTGCCGGCGCCGCGCTGGCGACCTGGGCGACGCGCGACGCAATGGCGCAATCAGCGGCGCGACCGGGCAAGTTGGCCGCTTTGCCGGGAGCACGCTCGGCGGTGGCCGGCGCCGTGACGATGGAAAAGCGCACCGACTTCAAGGACGCCAGCACCTACAACAATTTCTACGAGTTCGGCACCGACAAGTCCGATCCGGCCGAAAAGGCGCATACGCTCAAGACGACGCCTTGGGCGATCGAGATCGAGGGGCTGGTCAAGAAGCCGCAGAAGATCGCGCTGGAAGACCTGCTCAAGCTTGCCACCCAGGAGGAGCGCATCTACCGACTGCGTTGCGTCGAGGGCTGGTCGATGGTGATCCCCTGGGTCGGGTACTCGTTGTCGCAGTTGATCAACAAGGTCGAGCCATTGGGCAGTGCCAAATACGTGGAGTTCATCACGCTGGCCGATCCCAGGACAATGCCTGGTGTCGGCTCGCGGGTGCTGGACTGGCCCTATGTCGAGGGACTGCGCCTGGACGAGGCTTTGCATCCGTTGACGCTGTTGTCGTTTGGCATGTATGGCGAGGTGTTGCCGAACCAGAACGGCGCTCCCGTGCGGTTGGTAGTGCCTTGGAAATACGGCTTCAAAAGCGGCAAGAGTCTGGTCAAGATCCGTTTCACCGAAAAGCAGCCGGCAACCGCATGGAACCGCGCGGCTGCCAGCGAGTATGGCTTTTTCTCGAACGTCAACCCCGAGGTCGACCATCCGCGCTGGAGCCAGGCCACCGAGCGGCGCATCGGGGAAGATGGCTTGTTCGCCAAAAAACGCACGACGCTGATGTTCAACGGCTACGAGCCACAGGTCGGACAGTTATATGCCGGCATGGACCTGCGCAAGTTCTACTGAGCATCTCGATGCGCCGGTGCCTGTCGGCCGTCGCGATGACGTCTGTGTTGCGATGATGCGTCGCTGGTTGTCAGGCATGACCGCCAAGCCGCTGCTGTTCCTTGCGGCGCTGCTGCCGTTTGCGTGGTTGTTATGGGGTGCCTTGACCCAGAACCTCGGCCCCAATCCGGCCGAAGCCCTGATCCGATCCACCGGCGACTGGACGCTGCGTTTTCTGTGCCTGGTGCTGGCGGTGACGCCGCTGCGGGTGATGTCCCGGACGCCAGCCCTGGCGCGACTACGCCGCATGCTGGGGCTGTTCGTCTATTTCTACGCGGTGCTGCACATGTTGTGTTACGCATGGCTGGACATGGAGTTCGTTGTCGCCGACATCGTGCGCGACATCGTCAAGCGCCCGTTCATCCTGGTCGGGTTCCTCTCGCTGGTGCTGTTGACCGCGCTGGCGGCCACATCGTTCAACCGGGCTATCCGGTTCCTGGGCGCCCGGCGCTGGCAGTGGCTGCACCGGCTGGTCTATCTGGTGGCGGGCCTGGCAGTGCTGCATTTCTTCTGGATGCGCGCGGGCAAGAACGACTTTGCAGAAGTGGCGGTGTACGGCGCGATCCTGGCGGTTCTGCTGGCCTGGCGGGTTCTGCATGCCTGGCGCCAGCGACACGCAAGCGTGCGCCCACGCGCTGCCACCTGACATTCAGGCGTGCGCCCACGCGCTGCCACCTGACATTCAGGCGTGCGCCCACGCGCTGCCAC
>CAZADK010000163.1:289-8270 GCA_964483855.1 uncultured Rhodoferax sp. | reverse complement strand
GCGTTGATCGAGCGTCGCCATTCGGGCCGCGGGCGGCATATCGACCTGTCCATGCGGGAGTCGCTGGCCGAGCGGATGGGTTTTCCGATGTATTGCGCTTTCGAGGGGGCCGCGCCACCATCGCGTGCCGGCGCCAGCCATGCGACGATATTCCCTCTGGGGCCTTTCGCCGTGGGAAACAGCTTCAGCGTGATGCTGGGCGTGCAGAACGACCGTGAGTGCCGGGCATTTTGCACGCATGTACTGCTCCAGCCCGACCTGGCGCAGGATCCCCGGTACCGCGGCACCCCGCGGCACCCCGCGGCACCCCGCAGCGCAGCGCGGCGCGCGACGAACTGCGTCGCGTCATTGAGGACAGCTTTGCCCTTGTAGGAGGCGAGGATGTGGTGCGGCGCCTCGATGCTGCGCAGATCGGGTCATCTGAGCGAACGTCACCGATGCCGATGCCGATGCCGATCCCGTGAACCTGATCACGCTGACGCGTTGTTTTTTTGGCGATCGGGTCTGGCTGGCTTGGTTCTTCAGCTTGTCTTCAGTTTCAAGGCCGAACCTCGAATTCGGCAGTTGCATGCCGTTCAAAACAAACCCAGGGGAGAAGTCGAATGACCATGAAATGCAGCACGCTATTCGCCAGCGTTGCGATCGTGATTCCGATGGCGATGGCGCCGTTGGTCGCTCATGCGAGTATTTTTGGCAGTCTGGCCAATTTTGATGTCGTCAACGATACGGGCAGCGAAGCCTACGGCTTCGAGATCGAGATCGAAGATTCGTCATTCGATCACACCAAGATCAGCAGCGTTTTCGGACTGAATCGCAGTTTCGGGTCTGTCGATGGGGGCAATCCGCTGTCGGTGGTCCGGTTCAAAGCGGCACAAATCATCGATCTGCCGGGATTTGGCGTCAAGATCCGGTATGGCGGCAACATTGCCAGTGGCATCACGACGCCGAGCGGCGCATACAACACCCCCGGCGAGAGTTGCTGGCCAGGAGCCAACCCCGGCTGGGCATCCAATCCGTGCGATCACTTCGGAATCACCACGTTCGGATCTCCGGCAGTCACCAAATACAGCTGGCTGCTACTGGATGCTCAGGATTCGACCAAGCTGGTGAACAAGCAAGTGGGAATCCCGGCGGTGAATCTGGCGGTGTCGCCGCCGGTGGCAGGGCAGCCCCAGGTTGTGCAGGCGGTGATCCGGGCCGTTGCGCCCGATGCGGATCAGCCTGAGCGGATCGATCTCTGGGGCGAGCCCTTCTGGGTCAAGATGACCAAGACGTCGATCAAGATCGGCGACAACATCGATCTGGGCGATCTGTTGCGAGGCCAGAACGGCAACCCACTGATACCCGAGCCGGAGCAGGAAACTGAAATCGAATGGAACGTTTTCCAGATGGCCCCGGCCAACCATGTCGGGGATGGCCCCAACGAGGTGAAGGAGAAGGCCGATGAGCTCGGCGGAGCCGTCAAGGCGATCATCCGGCGTTACGAGTTCTACAAGTACACCGGCTTGTTCGACCCCGATGGAGCTGGAGAGGCCATGTGTGATGGTGCGGACGCCTTCGGCCATGCGTGCGACAACCCGTTTGGTGACGGAAGAGTTGCCGATATCAATGATCTCGGAGCTTACGTGGGGCAGCAGATGGCCGGGTTCAATGCAGTTCAGGCTGTGCCCGAGCCTGACACCTACGCGATGATGCTGGCCGGCCTGGGCTTGCTCGCGGGGATCGCGCGGCGTCGCAAGCGCCGCCAGTGAGTGGACCGCGGTTGGGAAATCAGCCGCGCTCGACCGGACGCGACCGGTCGCTGCACCACTCGCTCCAGCTGCCGGCAAACAGCGCCTGACGCCCGAGGCCGGCGATCTCCATCGCCAGGATGTTGGGCACGGCGGTGACGCCGCTGCCGCAGTGGTGCACGACGGTGGCCGGGTCGCGCCCGTCGAGCAACTCCAGCAGTTCGGCCTTGAGTACGACGGCCGGTTTGAACCGTCCGTCATCGTCGATGTTGGTGCCGAACGGGCGGTTCAGCGCACCGGGAATATGGCCGGCGACTGGATCGAGTGGCTCGACTTCGCCGCGGTACCGTGGCGCCGCACGCGCGTCGACCAGGCACTGGGCGGGCTCGCCCAGCCTTTCGAGCACCTGCTGGGCGTCCATCAGCGCGGCGCGTTCGGGCTGCAGCTGGAAGTCCTGTGCTGCGTGCACCTTTGCTGCGCCGCTGGTGACCACTCCCCCTGCGGCGTACCAGGCCGGCATGCCGCCGTCGAGCACGGCGACACGTTCGTGGCCGACCCACTTGAGCATCCACCACAGGCGCCCGCAATAGTTGACGCCCTGGCGGTCGTACACCACGGCCTGCATGTCGTTGGAAAACCCCACGCTGCCCAGCCATCTGGCGAACGCGGCGCGTGCCGGCAGCGGATGGCGTCCGCCGCTGGCGGCCTGGGGGTCGTCCTTGGCGCTGCTGAGATGGAGGTCCAGGTCGGCGCGCACCGAGCCGGGAATATGGGCCTCGGTGAAATGCTGGTGCCCGGATTGCGGCTTGGCCAGGTCGAAACTGCAGTCGAACACCATGAGCGGCCGACCGGAGTCGATCAGCGTCAGCAGTCGGTCTGCCGAGATCAGCGTCGTGTAGTCCATGATCAATGGTCGTCCAGGCTGTCGGGCCCCATGACGCGGCGGTACCACTCGTGGAAGTGCTGCATGCCGTCCTCCATCGGGCTCTGGTAGGGGCCACGCTCGTTGACGCCGCGGCGCATCAGGGCGCGCCGGCCGGCATCCATGCGCAGGGCGATCTCGTCGTCCTCGACACAGGTCTCCATGTAGGCTGCCTTCTGCGCCTCGACGAAATCGCGCTCGAAGGCGGCGATTTCTTCCTGGTAGTAGAACTCGACCACATTGAGCGTCTTTTGCGGCCCCATCGGGTGCAGCGTGGACACGGTCAACACATGCGGATACCACTCGACCATCACATGCGGGTAATACGCCAGCCAGATCGCACCATGTCGCGGCGCCTTGCCATTACGATAGTTCAGCAGCGCGCACTGCCATCGCTCGTAGACCGGACTGCCTGCCTTGCCCAGCCGGTTGGCTACGCCCACTGTCTGCACGCTGTAGCTGTCGCCGAACTCCCAGCGCAGGTCATCGCAGGCGACGAAGCTGCCCAGACCGGGGTGGAAGGGGCCCACATGGTAGTCCTCCAGGTAGACCTCGATGAAGGTCTTCCAGTTGTAGTCGCATTCGTGCAGTTCGACATGGTCGAGCAGGTGGCCACTGAAGTCGAGGTCGGCGAACGGGCCGAGCCGCGCCAGGTCGGATGCGACCGACACCGCGCTGCCCGCACCCTGCCGCGCAGCCTCGAACAGCAGCCCGTTCCATTCCTGCAGCGGGTAATTGTCCAGACTCAGGCAGGGGTCTTCGGGGAAATGCGGCGCGCCGATCAGCGTGCCGGCCCTGTCTGCGCCGCCGCCGCCGCTGTAAGTCCAGCGGTGCAGCGGGCACACGATGTTGCCGAAGGCGCTGCCGGGTTGTTCGGCCAGCAGACTGCCGCGGCCCTTGAGCATCAGCGCCTGGCGATGCCGGCATACGTTGGAGATCAACTCGACGCCCTGGGTCGTGCGCACCAGCGCCCGGCCCGCGCCTTCATGCGGCAGGGTGTAGTAGTCGCCGATCTCGGGCACCGCCCGTTGATGCCCCACGTAGCGGGGCCCTGGCTGGAAGATGCGTTGCTGTTCGCGCTGGTAGTTGGCTTCGTCGAAATAGCTGGCAACCGGTAGCTGGCTTGCCGCTTGCTGCAGCCGAAGGCTTAAATCAGACATGGGTGCCCTGACCTCAATGCTCCCCGCAGGGAGAAGACGACGGCCGGCGCCAAGGCGACGGACGGTGACAAGATAATCCGGCCGGACCGGCAGAGAGGGTGGGATTGTACCTGCGGGTTCCGTCCCTTCCACGTCCCTTGCGTGCGTCGTGGCAGGTCGCCGATCCAGCGGCCACGCGGCGGCCGGGACAGCACGCCTAAAATGGCATTTTTCCAGCGATGCGACACCCCATGGCCAAGGCGACCGCCCAACCGACCAGCACGACGACTCCCGCCAGTTACGAGGCCGCGCTGCTGGAACTCGAGCAACTGGTGAGCCGGCTCGAGTCCGGCGAGATGCCGCTGGAGCAATTGCTTGGCGGATACCAGCGCGGTGCGCAGTTGCTGCAGTTTTGCCGCGACCAGCTGCAGGCTGTCGAAAACCAGATCAGCGTGCTCGACGCGGGTACGATCAAGACATGGATGCCCGAGTAAACCCACCCGACGCGGCACTGCGCAGGCAGGCGATCGACCTGGGGGCCTGGTCCGAGGAGCGGCTCGAACTCGTCGAGCGTGCGCTCGAGCGCTGGGTCACGGTGGAACCGCCGCAGGGCCTCGACCATGGCGCGCCGGCCGAACTGGTGCAGGCGATGCGGTATGCGGTGCTTGGGGGTGGCAAGCGCTTGCGCCCGCTGCTGGTGCTCGCAGCCTGCGAGGCTTTGCAGGGCCACACCGGTGCCGCGCTGCGCGCAGCCTGTGCGGTCGAACTGATCCATGCCTACTCGCTGGTGCACGACGACATGCCGTGCATGGACAACGATGTGTTGCGCCGAGGCAAGCCGACGGTGCATGTGGCATTCGGCGAGGCGACGGCTTTGCTGGCTGGCGACGCCTTGCAGGCCCTGGCCTTCGAGTTGCTGACACTCGATGCGACGGACTCGGTTCCGGTTGCGATACAGGCCCGGCTCTGCCGCCTGCTGGCCCGCGCCGCGGGCAGTGCCGGTATGGCCGGGGGGCAGGCGATCGATCTGGCGAGCGTGGGTTGCGAGCTGACCGGCAAGCAGTTGCGTGACATGCATGCGCTCAAGACGGGCGCCCTGTTGCAGGGCAGCGTGTTGATGGGTGCTGCTTGCGGATCCGCGACAGCGGCACAGTGGCGCGCATTGCAGGATTTCGGTTCTGCCATCGGCCTGGCTTTTCAGGTCGTGGACGACATCCTGGACGTGACAGCTGACTCGGCGACGCTGGGCAAGACCGCCGGCAAGGATGCTGCTGCCGACAAGCCGACCTACGTGTCGGTGATGGGCCTGGAGCCCTCGCGCGTTTTTGCCAGGTCTTTGCTGGCGGATGCACATGCGGCACTAGACCGCGCCGCGCTTGCGTTCGACCAGGCACTGCGCGCACTGGCCGACATGGTCGTCCACCGATCAAACTGAAAATTGCCCATGCCTGACACCGACTACCCACTGCTGCATCAACTCCGCGACCCTTCCGATCTGCGCCGCATGCCCCGGGGGCAACTCGGCGCGCTGGCGGCGCAGTTGCGCGCCTTCTTGCTGGCCAGTGTGTCGCGCACCGGCGGACACCTGAGCTCCAACCTGGGGACGGTCGAGTTGACGGTGGCGCTGCACTATGTGTTCAACACGCCGCATGACCGGCTGGTCTGGGATGTCGGCCACCAGACCTATCCCCACAAGATCCTGACCGGTCGGCGCGAGCGCATGGACAGCCTGCGCCAGTTCGGTGGCCTGAGCGGCTTTCCGCAACGCGCCGAGAGCGAATACGACGCCTTCGGCACCGGCCATTCCAGCACCTCGATCTCGGCCGCGCTGGGCATGGCGATGGCGTCGAAGATCAAGGGTGAAGACCGCCACAGCGTGGCCATCATCGGTGATGGCGCGCTGACCGCGGGCATGGCGTTCGAGGCGCTGAACAACGCCGGCGTCTCCGACTGCAAGCTGCTGGTGATCCTGAACGACAACGACATGAGCATCAGCCCGCCGGTGGGCGCGCTCAACCGTTACCTGGCCCAGCTGATGACCGGGCAGTTCTATGCCGCCGCCAAGCAGGTGGGCAAGAGCGTGCTCAAGGGCGCGCCGCCGCTGTTCGAACTCGCCAAGCGGTTCGAGGAACATGCCAAGGGCATGGTCGTTCCAGCCACCTTGTTCGAAAAGTTCGGCTTCAACTACACCGGCCCGATCGATGGCCACGACCTGGAGTCACTGATCCCGACGCTGGAGAACATCCGTCACCTGGAGGGGCCTCAATTCCTGCACGTGGTCACGAAGAAGGGGCAAGGTTACAAGCTGGCCGAGGCCGACCCGGTCGCCTACCACGGACCGGGAAAGTTCGATCCGGCTGTCGGTCTGCAGAAGTCGCCGGCGCCAGCCAGGCCGACCTTCACGCAGGTCTTCGGCCAGTGGTTGTGCGACATGGCGGCCCAGGACAAGCGTCTGGTCGGCATCACACCGGCGATGCGCGAGGGGTCGGGCATGGTCGAATTCGAGAAGCGTTTTCCCGCACGTTATTTCGATGTCGGCATCGCCGAGCAACACGCAGTGACGTTTGCGGCCGGGCTGGCCTGCGAGGGGATGAAGCCGGTGGTGGCGATCTACTCGACCTTCCTGCAGCGCGCCTACGACCAGCTGATACACGACGTGGCGATCCAGAATCTGCCGGTGGTGTTTGCCCTGGACCGCGCCGGTCTGGTGGGCGCCGACGGCGCGACCCACGCGGGTGCCTACGACATCGCCTACCTGCGCTGCATCCCGAACCTGTCGCTGGCATGCCCGGCGGACGAAAACGAGTGCCGGCAATTGTTGTCGAGCGCGTTCGAGCAGGATCACCCGGTGGCGGTGCGTTATCCCCGCGGCACAGGCGCCGGCGTGACGGTCGAGCCGGGGCTGGCAGGCCTGCCCTTTGGCAAGGGCGAAATACGGCGCACCGGGCGTGACATCGCCATCCTTGTGTTCGGCACGCTGCTGTATCCTGCGCTGGCGGCTGCGCAGCAGATCGACGCGACCGTCGTCAACATGCGCTGGGCCAAGCCGCTGGACGAGGCGCTGCTGCGGCAGATCGCCGAGCAGCACGCGATGCTGGTCACGCTGGAGGAGGGTGCCGTGCTAGGCGGCGCGGGCAGCGCGGTCGGCGAGTTCCTGCAGTCGATCGGCCTGGCGCGCCCGATGCTGCAACTCGGGCTGCCCGACCATTTCATCGAACATGGCGATCCGGCCCGGCTGCTGGCGTTGCACGGCCTTGATGCGCCAGGCATTGCCAGCGCGATACACACACGTTTCGGCATGCTGATCGACGCTGGCCGCCCACCGCTCAAGGTCGTCGCCTGAGTTCGGCTTGAACCAAGGCGTGGCGCGGGCAGTCTCCACTGCGCCTTCTTGAGGCGCCATGCCCGTGTTTTCCCCTAGGCGAATTGCCGTTGCAAGGACAATGTTCGCGCGGCAATGCGGTTAACCTTCACGCTCTTGCCAAGGCGCGAACTTCTGGAGTGTGTATGTCTGTGCTTCTCTCCTTGTCCCGAGCCATCGATGCGCTCAGCCAGGCACTTGGCAAACTGGTGATGTGGCTGATACTGGCAGCCACCGCCATCAGCGCCGGCAACGCCATCATGCGCAAGGCCTTCAGCATCGGCTCGAACGCGTATCTGGAAATCCAGTGGTACCTGTTTGCGGCGGTGTTCATGCTGGGCGTGGGTTACGTGATGCTGAAGAACGGGCATGTTCGCATCGATGTCATCTCCGCGCGCCTGTCCAGGCGCACCAATGCCATCATCGACGCCATCGGCCTCGTGGCTTTCACGATCCCGCTGTCGCTGATCATGATCGATCTGGGCTGGCCGGTATTCCAGCGGGCGTTCGAATCCGGCGAAATGAGCCAGAACGCGGGCGGCCTGATCCGATGGCCGGTGTTCGCCCTGATCCCGCTCGGGTTTTCGCTGCTGATCCTGCAGTCGGTGTCGGAACTTATCAAGCGTGTCGCCTTCCTGACGGGGCACCGCGCCGAGCCGTTCACCGTGGAACATGACAAGACGGCCGAGGAATTGCTGGTCGAGGAACTCGCTCGCGAGACCGAGGCCCGCCTGTCCACCCCTGGCGCGGGGACACGCTGACATGAGCGCCTTCATCGCCCAGAACTTTGTCCCGTTGATGTTCGCGGGGCTGTTCTTTTTCCTGCTCA
>CAZADK010000163.1:0-279 GCA_964483855.1 uncultured Rhodoferax sp. | reverse complement strand
TTCTCGACCAATCTGTTCCAGGCGCTGCCGCTGCGGGTGATCGGCATCATGTCCAACGACACCTTGCTGGCAATTCCGTTCTTCACGTTCATGGGCATCATCCTGGAGCGTTCGCGCATGGCGGAAGACCTGCTCGAGACCGTGGGCCAGGTGTTCGGGCCGGTGCGCGGCGGCCTGGCCATCGCGGTGATCCTGGTGGGCGCCTTGCTCGCGGCCACCACCGGCGTGGTGGCCGCCTCGGTGATCTCCATGGGCCTGATCTCGCTACCCATCATGTTG
>CAZADK010000162.1:0-8272 GCA_964483855.1 uncultured Rhodoferax sp. | reverse complement strand
CTCATGCTCTTGACCAGGGCCGGATTCGCGTCGAGTTCGGCGTCGCTGATGGCGCCTATCGTCACCGGATGGCTGGCCGCCACCAGGGCGGCAATGCCGGCAGTCAGCTGGTCCTTGTCCAGCGGCTCGGTCATGTTGAAGTCCAGCCGCGCGTAATCCGGCGTGATCGAGCAGCCATTGACCAGCTGTGGCACCAGGTGGCACAGCAGGTGGGTGGTGGTGTGAAAGCGCATCAGACGGTGCCGGCGTTGCCAGTCGATCCGGGCGGTCACGGTGTCTCCGACCGCCAGCAGCGGCGCACCGTTGGCTTCCAGCGGTGTGGCCGGCTGGTGGCAGATGTCGGTGGTGAACCGGCCATCGGCGTCCTTGCCCTTGCGGGTGTCGGCGATGGCGACCTCGCGGCCGGCCCCGGCCCCGGCGCTGATGAACAGCACCCCCGCGTCGCCGGCCTGGCCGCCACCCATCGGATAAAACACCGTGCGGTCGAGCACGATGCCCTGGGGCCCGATGGCGGTGACCGTGGCGCTGCATTCGGTCAGGTAAGAGTCGGCGCGGAAAAGCTCCTGGGTCATGGCGACCAATAATAGCGACATGCTCGACCAAGCGCCAACCGCTCCCGCCGTGATCCTGTGCACGCTCAACGCCAAGTACATTCACGCGTCGCTCGGCCTGCGTTACCTGCTGGCCAATATGGGTGATCTGCGCGATGTCACGGCGCTGCGCGAGTTCACGATCGCACGCGACGCGGCGCAACTGGCGCAGGAGTTGATCCAGACGCTGGGGCCGGTGACGGGTCGTTCGCAGGTCGTCGGTTTCGGGGTCTATATCTGGAACGTGGCCCAGACCTGTGCGCTGCTGCGTGTGTTGCGCGAGCTGCGACCGGAGCTCAAGATCGTGCTTGGCGGACCAGAGGTCAGCCACGAATACGAGCAGCAGGAGATCGTGGTCCTGGCCGACCATGTCATTACCGGCTGGGGCGACATCAGTTTCCCGAAGGTGTGCCGGGCCCTGCTGCACGGGCCGCGGCCCGTGATGAAGGTCATCGCCGGCGAGCAGCCTGCGCTCGACGCAATTGCACTGCCATACGCCGAATACACGGCCGACGACCTGGCGCACCGGCTGCTGTACGTGGAGGCGTCGCGTGGCTGCCCGTTCAAGTGTACGTTCTGTCTGAGCGCGCTGGACAAGACCGCCTGGGCCTTCGACGCAGACCGCTTTCTGGGTGAACTCGATGCCTTGTACCGGCGCGGCGCGCGCAATTTCAAGTTCGTCGATCGCACCTTCAATCTGAAGATCGACGCGGCGCTGCGCATCCTGCAGTTTTTCCTGGACCGGCTTCCAATCGAGGACGAGCCACCGCTGTCTGTGCATTTCGAGGTCATACCGGACCATCTGCCGGCGCCGCTCAAGGACATGATCGCGCGTTTCCCGAGCGGTGTTTTGCAGTTCGAGGTTGGCGTGCAGAGTTTCAGCGTGCCGGTGCAGCAATTGATTGCCCGGCGCCAGGACAATACGCGCACGGCGGACAACCTGCGCTGGCTTGTGACCTCCTCGCAAGCCCATCTGCATGCCGACCTGATCTTCGGTCTGCCGGGTGAAGACATGGCCAGTTTCGGTGCCGGTTTCGACCGGTTGCTGGCACTGGGGCCGCACGAGATCCAGCTGGGCGTGCTCAAGCGCTTGCGTGGCACGCCGATCACCCGACTCGGGTCCGAACACGGCATGATCTACGACCCGGAGCCACCCTACTCGGTACGCCAGAGCGCCAGCGTAACCGCCGCCGACATGCAGCGGTTTGTCCGGCTGGCGCGGTATTGGGATCTGCTGGCCAACTCCGGGCGCTTCCAGCGCAGCCTGCGGTTGTTGCTGGGCCTGCCCGAGCCCGATGCCCAGCGCGGCGACGGCCCGGATGCGTCCGCGGCCACTGATCGGGACTCGCCCTTTGCGGCCATGCTGGATTTCAGCGACTGGTTATGGGCCCGCACCGGCATGACCCGTGGCTTGACACCCGAAATGCTGGTCGACCGGGTGCTGGAATACCTGCATGGCGAACGCGGCTTGGATATCGATGCCTGCCGCCAGAGTTTGCTGGCCGACTACCTGCACAGCGGTGCTCGGGCCCGTCCCGCGGCCCTGCATGATCTGCTGCCCCGAGGCCGAGGCCGCGGACCGAACCCGCGCCGGGCCGGTGCGCTGCAGGCACGCCAGGCGCAGCACCGCGATGGCCGCGGCGCGGTCGCCTTGGTGCCGGCCGGGCAGGAGCCGGAATCGGCGGACAGGGTATAAACCGCCATCTTTTCCCCCGTAACCACCATGGATCACACGAACACCAAACCCGAAACCATCGCTGCCCAGGCACTGGGCTGGATCGACGAAAAGACCCGCGCGATCACGCCGCCGATCCACGTCTCGTCGACCTACCTGCGCGACGAGGACAATCAGTACCGCTCGGGGCGGGTGTATGCCCGCGCCGACAACCCGTCGTTCGACCAGGCCGAGGCGGTCATCACCGAACTCGAGCATGGGGCTGGCGGCCTGTTGTTCGCCTCCGGCATGGCGGCGGCGACGGCAGTGTTCCAGGCGCTGGCGCCGGGCGACCATGTGCTGGCGCCCAAGGTCATGTATTGGTCGTTGCGCCACTGGCTGCTGAATTTTGCAACCCACTGGGGCCTGAAGGTCGAGCTGGTCGACATGACCGATCCGGCCGCGGTGCAGGCGGCCATCGTCCCGGGCAAGACCCGGCTGGTGTGGATCGAGACGCCGGCCAATCCGCTGTGGACGATCACTGACATCGAGGCCACTGCCGCCATTGCCCATGCGGCCGGCGCGGTGCTGGCTGTGGACTCCACCGTGGCCAGCCCGGTGCTGACGCGCCCGCTGGACCTGGGAGCCGACATCGTCATGCATGCGGCCACGAAATACCTCAATGGCCATTCCGACCTGATCGCCGGTGTGCTGGTGGCGCGCGAGGACAACGGTTTGTGGCAACGCATTCGCGCGGTGCGCGCCCAGGTCGGCGGCACGCTGGGTTCGTTCGAGGCCTGGATGCTGCTGCGCGGCATGCGCACCTTGTACCTGCGGGTGCGTGCGGCCAGCGCGTCGGCAATGCTGATCGCGCAACATTTCCACGGCCACGCGCTGGTGCGCGAGGTCTTGTACCCCGGCCTGCCCGAGGCCCAGGGCCATGGCGTGGCGGCGCGCCAGATGACCGGCGGTTTTGGCGGCATGTTGTCGATCCGGGTACAGGGCGGCGAGCCCGCGGCGGTGGCGACGGCTGCCCGGGTCGCATTGTGGAAACGTGCGACCTCGCTCGGTGGCACCGAGAGCCTGATCGAGCATCGTGCCAGCATCGAGGGCGCGGGCTCGCCGGTGCCGACCGATCTGCTGCGCCTGTCGGTCGGTATCGAACATGTGCAGGATCTGATCGACGATCTGGCGCAGGCCTTGCGCCAGGCGCACCCGGTCGCGGGCGCCTGAAAAGCCCGTGCCGGGCCGCAATCATCGCCCATGGGCGGGTTCTTGCAGATGGCCGCGGATCGGGTTTCGCGTAAGCCGATAAAATAGCCTGTCGTCAGGAGAGATGCGTTCGTCCAGTTCATGGCCGGGCAGTTCTATTCTGCTCGGGGCGTGGCGCTTGTTTCGGGCCCCCCACGTTATCGCATCCATGAACATTTCATCCATCACCACATCGGAAGGGGCGCACCATGGCCAAAGCTGAGGCAAAGACCGCCGTAAAGGCCAATGGCCTGCGTTACAAGTCCAAGGCATCGGGTTCGCCCTTTGCTGCGGCTGCATCTTTCGGTGGCGCCACCATGTCCTGCTTCATGTGCGGCAAGCACCGGCCGCGTTCCCTGATGGGCACCCGCAAGGTGGCGGGCAAGTCGCAGACCGTTTGCGCGCCATCGTGCAAGGAGCTGGACGCCCAGCTGAGCGGCAATTCGTCCTCAGCCTGACACCACCCGCCCATGGTGTGGCGGTACCAGCATCCCTGAGCCGTCGGGAAGCCGAAGACACGCGCCGGGTTGCCCGGCCAAGATGGCTTGTGACAGTTCGTGGTAGCCCGTGGCAGCCCGTCTGGTTTTCGGCTGACGGCGTCCCAAGATGGGTTTTCGCACGTGGCCTGCCGCTAACATCAGGGCATGCAATTGCCTTCCCGTTTCTGGGCCGACCTGACCACACGCCAGTTCGCGCAACTGCGTGACGCAGCCAGCGCCGGCACGCTCGTCGCCGTCCTGCCGGTCGGCGCCATCGAGCAACACGGCCCGCACTTGCCGCTCAGTGTCGACAGCGACCTGGTCGAGGCGATTGTCGGCGGTGCCCTGTCGTTGTTGCCGGTGGACCTGCCGGTACTGGTGTTGCCGACACAACGCATCGGCAAGAGCAATGAACACAGCCGCTTTCCCGGTACGCTGAGCCTGAGCGCGGAAACTCTCATTCGGGTCTGGACCGAGATCGGTGATGCGGTGGCCGCCACCGGCATTCGCAAGTTGTTGCTGTTCAATGCCCACGGTGGCCAGGTCGGCATGATGGACATCGTGGCACGCGACCTGCGGGCCCGCCACGACCTGATCGTCTATTCCAGCAACTGGTACGACCTGCCGCTGCCCGATGCCGTGCTGACGCCTTTCGGCGCCGCCGAGCGGCGTTTCGGTGTGCATGCCGGTGATATCGAGACCTCGATGATGCTGGCTCTGCAACCGGGACGTATCGACATGGGCCAGGCACGCGACTTCGTCTCGACGGCGCAGGTGCGCGCTGCTGACTATCCGATCCTGGGCAATGGACGCAGCGCGAAACTCGCCTGGCAGATGCAGGATGTCAATGCCATGGGAGCCGCGGGTAATGCCGCCGCCGCCAGCGCCGACAAGGGCCGCGCGCTGCTGGACGCCGCGGCCCAGCAACTGGCCCTATTGCTGGCCGAATTGTCCCGCCTGCCGTTGTCCACGCTGGTCGATCGACCTTCTTTGCCCGACTGATCGTCCAGTGGTGGCGGCGCCTGCCCGTCGTCCGCGATCGGGGCCGCCACGCCGGGAGGCGCTCACGCACCCAGCGCCGCGATCGATCGACCCAGGTTGGCCCGGGCCTGAGCCTCGCGCGCGTCACGAAAAAATGCCGTGTGGTAAATGCGTGGCCGGTCCAGGAAACCTTGCAGAATGCGTCTGCGGTTGGCGCGAAACGCCGCCGGCTCAACCGCCTGGTACTCGCGACCGATCTGCTGTTCGTAGCCGTCGAACACTGCGGCAGGCGCACCGAGGATGGCCAGATCCACATCGAGCAGGATCTGCTGGTCTGGCGTGGCGGGCGGCTGGTCGTGTCGGGTCACCATGATCGCCGCATGCACACGCTCGGCGACCTCCTGCGCGCCGCCGCAGTCCTGCAGCGCCGCCTGGGCCCAGTCGGCGCTGCGCTGCTCGTTGTCGCTGGCACCGATATCGTAGATGGCGTCGTGGAACCACAAGGCCAATGCAATTTCATGCGGCCGCTGCGACGGCGCGTTCAGGCGGGCCAGGTGGCGCAGGCAGGCATCGAGGTGTTGCAGCGTGTGATAGTGGCGGTGCGGCTCCTGGTAACGCCCGGTCAGCGCAGCCCACAGTTCAGGGGCTGGCGCGCGTGGCGCCAGCGACTGCCAGGTTGCGTGCCAGTGCGGCTGATGGCGGTGGAGGAAGTCCTGGATCTGCATGGCACGGCGATCGGTTGCTGCCCGATGCTAACCGAGCACCCGAGAACGTGAAAGGCAATCGCTTGAGCGAACGCAAGACAGCGCAACGAGTTGCTGACGCTTGGGGCCGCGCCAGGTCAGCGCGTGCGATGCGCCAGCCAGTGGTCCACGGATAACCAGCCCGGCCCCTTTGCCATCAGGAACAGCAGTACCGCGGCCCAAACACCATGGATCGGGTAGGCTGACGGATACACGAAGAGCTGAATCGTCAGTGTCATCACCAGCAGCGCGAATGCGGAAAGCCGGGTCGCCAGGCCGATCAGGATCAGGATCGGAAACAGATGTTCAGCGCTGGCTGCGGCCAGCGCGGCCAATTCGGGCGGCAGCACCGGCAGCTGGTACTCGTCCCGGAACAGGAACAGCGCGGAATCCGACAATTTCGGCCAGCCGAGCGTGAACTCGCCGCTCACGATGTCGATGGCCAGCCCTTCGACCTTGGTCTGACCGGATTTCCAGAATACGGCGGCGATCGAGAACCGCGCCACGACGGCGATCAGCGTGTCCGGAATACGTGCAAACCCGCGGTGGACCATCTTGACCAGGCCGGCGATCGATCCACCGGAAGCATTGGCAGGCAAGGGGTTCGAGGCAATGTGCGTCATGGCAATGGCTCCATCTGGCTGACAAGGGGATGGCGCAGCAGCAAGGCCATGCTGCCGGCCAGGTCGAAATCGTCCTGCGCATCGGCGTTTGCCGCCGCATCGGCCGCCTGGGCCAGCGTGGCGCCTGCTTGCAGGCCGGCCAGGAAACAGCCGGTGCAGACACTGATCTGCAATACATGCACATCGAGTCCGTCGCGAAACAGCAGCACCTGCTCGGGTAGCAGCGGATCGACGGTGCTGATGTCGTGTACGCCCTGGTGGGCGGCCCACAATGAAAAGATCGCGAATTGCGACGACAGCAGGTGTACCGACGGATGCAGTGCAATTCGCATGTTCACGAGTTGTTGCGGATCGGCCATGGCCAGGCCGATGTTCTCGGCTGTCAGCACATCGGCATCGGCTGCATGGCAGGACTCGATTCGACGCATCTCCAGCCGCGCCAGGTCGGCCAGGTACGGGAGCGCTGCCGCTGGCGGAAAAGCGGCGATGAAGTCGGGCAACGGCGCTCCGAGAAATGCGACGATGCGCGTGCGTGGCGGCTGCTGCTGGATGAAGGCCTGCGCCATGGCGCGGAAGAACTCCGGCCCGACCAGCTCCAGCGTGACGGGGAACTGCCCGGCCAGCGCGTCCACCAGCGACACGATGATGTTGTTGCGGTGGACGGCAAACCGGGGCGTGGGGTCCGACCCGTTCCAGCTGCGCAAGTCGGACGGGCAGGCCTGGTCCGGATCGAGCAGGGCCGCGACGAACCCGGCCTGGTCGTCCACGGGGCTGCCCAGGTCGTGGCTTCTGTCGATGCCGATCCGCGCTGTGGTTGTCGTCATGCCGCAACCCCTTGTGGCGTGGCAGGCCGGTCCGGTGCGCTTCGCGCCGCCCCGGCATCCTGCAACAACCGGTCCGCCTGGCGGGCCTCCGCCAGCAACACCACCAGCGGCGGAACGTCGTTGTCACGTTCAAGCAGTGTGGCCGTCGGGCCGACCAGGGACAGGGCAAACCGGTACAGATCCCAGACCGCCGGCGCGACCGGCGCGCCGTGGTTGTCGATCAGCAGTGGCGCGCCGGCTGCATCCTGTTGCCGGGCAAAACCGGCCAGGTGAATTTCACCGACCGCGCCCAGCGGCAGGTCCTGCAGCATGGCGAGCGCATCGGCCCCCTGGTTGGTGCAGCTGACGAACACGTTGTTGACGTCGAGCAGCAGACCGCAACCGGTGCGCTCGACGACCCGGCGAATAAAGGCGGCTTCGTCCATGGTGGATGCCGCAAACGCCATATAGGTGGCCGGGTTCTCGAGCAGCATGCGCCGACCGAGCCGCGCCTGCACCTGATCGACATGGTCGCATACGCGCTGCAATGTCCGCGCGTTGTACGGCAACGGCAGCAGGTCGTTGAGGTACACGCCGCCGTGGGTCGACCAGGCCAGGTGTTCGGAGAAACTCTGCGGCTGGTAACGCTCGATCAGGGCTGCCAGTCGACCCAGGTGTTCCTGGTCGAGCTCGGAATCGGCGCCGATCGACAAGGCCACGCCGTGCAGCGACAGGGCATAGTGCTCACGGACCTGACCGAGCCAATGGTGCAGCGGTCCCCCCGGCACCATGAAATTTTCGGCATGGACCTCGAAGAAACCGGCATCCGGTCGTTCCTCGAGCACCTGCCGCATGTGGCTGGCCTTCAGGCCGATGCCACACCGCGTCGGCAACCGGAGCGCGTCGCCGCTGGCGTGCGGCTGGGTGCCGCCAGCAGGGGGTCGTGTGCCGGTGCCGCGCATGGTGACCGGGCCTCAGGCTTTCTTTTCCTCGAACGCCTTGAGTTGGCCGTTGCCGGTGGGTGAGGTATTGGACATGGTCTTGTCGCAGGAGCCTTTGGCGACCAGCTTCCACGCGTTGCCCTGGAAGTCGACCTTGGACGTCCCGGAGCAGGTCGTGCCCGGGCCGGCAGCGCAGTCGTTCTTGCC
>CAZADK010000161.1:0-8275 GCA_964483855.1 uncultured Rhodoferax sp. | reverse complement strand
CACCGGATGTGTCGATCAGCATTCCACCATCATTCAGGGAGTTCAACATGAAAAAACCATCATCTATTACCGCGATTGCCGCTGTTGCGGTTGCCACATTTGCATTGAACGTATCGACAACGCACGCACAGGAAAAAAAGTCCGCAATGCCTGACAAGGCGACAGCACCCATGAACCAGAACATGGACTACAGTGACCGCAATCGGATGAAGAGTTGGTCCAGCGAAAAGGACATGCTCGCTTCGCGCCTCAAGACCGGCGCCAGCAAGGGCGACTACATGAAGACGATAGCCGATGCCGGGTTCACGATCACCGCGATCAACGCCGACAAGCCCGACTATCTCGAATACGAAGTCGTCAAGGGTACGGATTCGTACGAGGTCCAGATCGATCTTGACAAGAACACGAAGATGGGTTCCAAGGTCGATGTCGATCGCAATCTATGGCGTGCCGATGCCACCAAGACGGCGCTGCGCAGCGGCAAGGCTGTGATGGCGACCAAGGCCTTGCCGGATGGTCACAAATACAGCGACCGTGCCTATTCCAAGGACTGGACCAGCGAGAAGGACAAGCTGGAAAAGGCGATGGGTACCGGCAAGGACTTGACCGCCTACAAGGCCGAACTCAAAAAAATGGGTTACCAGATCACGTCGACCAACGACAAGGAAAAGGACTATGTCGAGATGGAAGTCGTGAAGGGCAACGACAGCTACGAGATCCAGATCGATCTGGATGCTGCGGGCAAGGGCAAGAAGGTCGATGTGGCCGCCAATATGTGGCAGTCGGACGCGACCGAAAAGGCTCTGTCGGCACGCAAGTAATAAGCCGGGGGAGGGGCGGCGCAGTCGCCGCCCCTCCAGTTTCGGGCGATCCCCTTTCGTCGATCATGGCCCGCTGCTGCCTGCCACCTGCCACGCCGAGATATCCCCTCGCGCAGCGTTTTTCCCTCATGACTACTCGCGCGGCCTAGAATCGGTCAGACCTCCGTGGTCCAGCCGAGCGGTCCGCTACCTTGCACACAAAAATCCTGCACCGCATTTGCATCGCCCCGGTTGGCCGCGAACCCGTCTGCGATCGTCGTCTCTGACCCCAAACGCCAAGAATTTCACAGCGAAAGACTACCCATGACCGATTCACTCACCCGCCGGTGCATCATCCAGATCGCCCCCCTGGCAGGCATTGCACTTCTGACCGCATGCTCGCCGAAAGCAGATGCGCCTGCGGCACCGCCACCGGCGCCAGCTGCTGCACCCGCAGCTGCACCGGCCCCTGTTGTTCCCGCAGCAACAACTCCAACGCCTGCGGCAGCTACTGCGCCGCTTCCTGCGCTCGACGAAAAAGACGCCCTGGCAGTTGCACTGGGATATGTCGACGATGCCAGCCGCGTGGACACCGGCAAGCACAAGAACTACGTCGCCGGCAACGTGTGTGCCGGATGTGTGTTGTACCAGGGCAAGCCTGGCGATGCAGCCGGCCCGTGCGCCCTCTTCCCGGGCAAAGAGGTTTCGGCGAAGGGCTGGTGCACCAGCTGGGCCAAGAAGGCCTGACCCAGGCGCCGGACTCGCTCGAGCCGAGGTGGTTGCACGGGTGACGTTCGCGTGGCGCCACCCAGGCATCAGGGTTGCGAAACCTCGGTGACAGGGCGCGCAGCGCTTGCCAGTGATCCTGCGGCGCGCTGACTGCCTGACCTAGAATCGCCACAAATCAACATGGCGCAGCGGCACTGTGCGTCTTCTCCCATGCAGAAATCCCGTAGTATCCGCATCGTCCCGCCGACCGGCAAGCGCGTGTTGTCGCCGGGGCAGAAGAAATTCAACGCCCTGATCGCCAAGATCGGCGTACAGCGCAGTGTGCTGGAGGACTGGAACGAAGGGCTGCCTTGGCTCGAACAGCGGCATGCACGGGAGTTCGTGCCGCTGCTCGATGCCTATGCCCAGCGTAGCGTCGAGCTGGTGCGTCTGCTCGACCAACGCGCCGACGCCAAAGGCCTGGGCAAGACCGACCGGCAGTTTCTGCACGAGCTGATCTGCTCTTTGGCGGGCGACCTGGTCGAGGGTCCACACGCCGACGAAATGAAGGCCATCTTCAACCGCCACAGCCCGACCGACTTCGACACGGAGGTGAAGACGTCGCAAGACGGACTCCGTCAGATGGTTCAGGAAGAGTTCGGTGTGGAGCTGCCCAACGATGCCCTTGACGCATCTTCACCCGAAGAATTGCTGGCCCGGCTGCAGGACGTGCTCGAAGCGCAGATGGCGCAGGAAGCAACCCGGCGCGAGCAGGCCCGCGGCGCGCAGCAGCAAGCCCGTCGCAAACCCAGCGCCCAACAGCTCAAAGCCAAGGCCGAGGAACACAAAACGAGCCAGTCGATCCGCGAGGTCTACCGCAAACTGGCCAGCGCCCTGCACCCCGACCGCGAGCCGGTCGAAGCCGAGCGGGTGCGCAAGACCGCCTTGATGCAGCGCGTCAACCAGGCCTACCAGAAAAACGATCTGCTGAGCCTGCTGCAACTGCAGCTGGAAATCGAGCAGATTGACCAGAACGCTTTGGACGGAATTGCTGAAGACCGGCTGCGGCACTACAACAAGGTGCTGACCGAGCAACTCCAGGAACTACAGCACGAGGTGCAGTTGCATGAACACCGCTTCAAACAGCAGTACAACCTGGAGCCTCGCGCGCGCGTGACCCCGGCCTCGATGATGAAGGCTTTTGTGCAGCAAAAACATCGCCTGATCGCCGACACACTCGCAATGGAGCGCCAGTTGAAGGCGCTGGCCGCTGACGACATGAAGTACTTCAAGCGCTGGCTCAAGGAGCAGGGCGAAATGGAGCAGGCCAACGATACGCTGGACGCGTTGCTGGCGGAGATGGGCGGGGGCTTTCGCTAGCCCGCGGCGTCGCATGCTTCGGATGCTGCGGCCACTCGATCAGCACCGTGACCTGGCTGCGGGCGTGTCCGGGTCAACCCCGTGATTCGGGCGGCGGAGATCTTTCCCACATGACGAGCCGCACGTTCAGGCCCCCGCTGCCCGATTGTGCGGTCTCGATGACCAGCCGTCCCTGGTGGATGCGGGCCACCAGCGCGGCAAGCTTGATGCCCAGCCCCGCATGTCCTTCATCGAGGCTCGCGCCGCCACTGGCCAGGATGCGGTCGATCTTGGCCTGCGCCAAGCCGGGCCCGTCATCGCGCAGTTCCAAGGTCATGGGCAAGGCGCAAGCCTGCACCACAATCTGGCAATGGGCGGCACCCGCGCGTCTGGCGTTGTCGAGCAGGTTGGCCAGCACCGCGGCGAGCAGGTTGGCATCGGCGATCAACGGGGCCTGCTGCGCCACCGACACAGCCAGACCGTTGATCGACAGATGGCTCACGATGTCGGCTATCCATACTGGCTGAAGGTCGGGCGGCGCGTTGCTGCGGAACAGGGTCAGCAGCGAGGTGGTGACGCGGGTCAGCCTCTCGACGGCTTCACGCACACGCGCAAGGCGCGGATGCGCTGCTGCCGGTAGTTCCTTCATGGCCGTTGCCAGCTGCGCATCCATGCCGGCCAACGGCGTGCGCAACGCATGCGCCGCGTGAGCGGCAAAGGCCTGTTCCTGCTCGACCCGGCGTGCCAACCGGTTTCCGAGTTGCAGGATTGCCGCGCGCAACTCGACGAAGTCCTGATGCGAGGCCCTGGCCAGCGCTGTCTCGGGCCGCATCGGGTCATATGCCTTGATCTGTTCCGACAGCAGATGCAGCGGCTGCAGCGTCTGCACGACGCGCTGGCGCATCCACAGCGCGCATGCCATGCTGACCAGCAGGCCACTGATACCGACCACCACGATGGCCTCGTAACGCGCTTCCCGGCTGTCGCCAGCGCCACGACCGACGAGCAGCGTTTGACCAGCCTGCGGCAGCACCATCGCATACACCCGCCAATGCGGGTTGTCGTTGACGAAACCGGGGCGGATGGTATCGACCAGTGGCGCCGCGGGCGCCTTGTGCGAATGCAACAGCACGGTCGGCCCAGGCCCCACGATCTGCCAGATCAGGCGCTCCTCGTGAATCGGCGCAGGCAAGGTCGCGCCGGATTCGGCCGGCAGCGACGGCGCATGTAACACCAGCGAGCCGTACAACACCTCTGCCGCTTCCTGCAGTGCATCGTCCATCAGGTCATCGACCTCGTGGTGTATGCCCAAAGCCATGGTCAGAAACGTGGCAACCATCCAGACCGCGCTGACCACGGCCAACGTCCGGGTCAGTTCGCTGCGCAGCGTTGGCCGCCGCCCTTGCGGCATTGCATGGCCTTGCTGCACGGGGTCGGGTGTCACGGTGCCATCCGATACCCGCGCCCGCGCACGGTTTCGATCACCGTGGAGCCCAGCTTGCGGCGCAGCTTGAAGACATGGACTTCGACCGCATTGCTGTTGATGTCGTTGTCCAGTCCGGTCAGCAGGGATTCCAGGTCGCGCTTGGAGACGATCCGACCAGCGCGCGCGGCAAGGGCTTCGAGCAAGGCCCATTCACGGGCGGTCAACGCAACCACACTGCCATCCCGATACGCGGTTGCGCTGGTCGTGTCGATTTCCACTGCACCAAAGCGCTTGCATATCTGTCCCTGCGTCACCATGCGCCGACGCAAGGCACGCAGGCGCGCCGCCAGTTCGGCCGGATCGAAGGGCTTGACAATGTAGTCGTCGGCGCCGCTGTCCAGTCCCTCGATGCGCTCGCTCAACAGATCGCGGGCCGTGATGACGATGGCTGGCGTGGTGACTCCGTCGCGGCGCAGTCGCCTGAGCCACTGCACGCCAGACCCATCCGGCAGACGCCAGTCGATGACCAGGGCGTCGTAAGGCTCGCGCAGCGCGGTCTGCGCATCGACCAGGCGCACGAACCAGTCCACGACATGCGATTCGCACTGCAGGTAGTCCTTCAGGGCCTCTCCCAGGATGTCGTCATCCTCCAGCAGCATCAAGCGCATCGTGCCTCCACCTTCTTCCGCCCGGGCACGAAGTTAGCACCAATTGCCACGCCTGCCGCTGCAGCCGGCGCGAAACCTGGACGATCCGGCACTTTCCTGACAATCGTCAAGATCCGGGGACCACCCGATGTCAGCCGAAGCTGTCGCCCATCAGCGCCTTGAACCAGATGCCCATCTGCTCGAAGTTGTCGCCGTTCCAGCCTATGGAGGCCGCTGAGCTTGCAGGCGCCGCCAGCATGGATCGGCTGGCAACGTCGTACTGGAATACCGCAGTCAGCCAGGACGCCTCGCGCATCGTGATGGTCGAGTAACAGGCCGAGTTGGTGACCGGGCCTGGATCCGGCGCCATGCCCCCGAACGATCGGATGATCGCGTCGGCACAGACCTTGGCCTCCTGGTTGGCAATATGGCCGGCCTTGGGTTGGTTGGTGGCGCTGGCGTCGCCGATGACATGAACCAGCGGGGCCACCGTGCTGGCGTAGCTGAGGTTGTCAACTGCGGCGAACCGCCCTTCGGTGGCATTGGCCAGGCCGCTCTCGGCCACCAGTGCGCCCGCGCGTTGGCGCGCAATCAGATTGACCACGTCGGCATTGCGAATGGTTCCCGCCGTCGTTGTGAGGCTCATCGTGGCTGGGTCGACCGATGTCACCTCCGCGTTGTTGTGGTACTCGATCACGTTGCCGTGCAGGCCCAGGAATGCCTTGGTGAAGTTGTCCTTCTCGGTCACGATGTCCATGTTGGCATCCAGCACAAGGAGTTTGGCCCGCGGTTTACGCTGCTTCATCCAGTCGGCCAGAAGGCATGCCCGTTCATAAGGGCCGGGTGGGCAACGGTATGGCGTTTTGGGAATGGTCAGCACGGCCACGCCGTTGTCCGGCATGGCGGCCAGTTGCCGCGCCAGCAGGGCGGTCTGCGGGCCTGCCTTCCAGGCGTGAGGCATCCGGTCCGATGTGCCCAGGCCTGGCACGAGGTCAAAATCAATGCCGGGCGCCAACACGATGCGGTCACCCTTGAGATCCGTTCCCGAGGCCAGGCGCACGGTACAGGAGATCGGGTCGATCGCAGTCACCCTGTCGGTCAGTATCTGCACGCCATGGGCGTTGAACAGATTGTCATAGCTGAAAGACAGGCTGGCCATGTTGCGCTGACCTGTCAGCACGAGCGAACTCATGATGTTGGACGTGTAGCTGGCGGCAGGTTCGACCAGGAAGACTTCGACCGAGTCTCCCCACAGCCGCAGATACTTGGCCACGGTTGCGCCAGCCATGCCGCCGCCGATCACGATGACACGGTGTCTGGATCTGGTTGCCGGCGCTGGGACCGGTTGGGGTGTGGATAACCCACTGCGGCGCTGACGGCGCTCGGATTGTCGGTCCTCGGCCAAGGCGAGCAGCGGTGCGGTGGCCAGCAGCAAGGCGTTGCTGCGCTGAAGAAAGTCACGTCTTTTCATGGGAGCACTCCTTTTGTCGCACTGTGTCAGCGTTGGGTGGATAGCCATGCGGACAACTCACGCATCTGCTTGTCGGTGTAGCCCATGGCGTGCCGCGCCATGATTCCATTGCCCTCCTTGCCGGACTGAAATTCCTTGAGCTTCTGGTAGATCTCCGTGACGGATTCAGCGGCGATCTTGTCGAAGCCCGGCCCTTTGCCATTGGTGCCATGGCATTGGAAGCAGTTGGATGCCAGCAATCGGCCGGGGGGCGGGGTTTGGGCCTGCGCCATGGTGCAAAGGCCGATCAGCCCCAGCGACAGGATGGCCTGCCGCAACGGTACGCGTGGACATTTCATGAATCACCTCTCCTGTTTGAATCAAAGGTGAGGACATGAAAACATGCACAGATTTCCGTTTGCTGAAGAGCCGCGTGCGTTTCGGAAATATTGCCGGTTCTGACCGGCTCGAGCACTTGATTGCCGTCTTGTTTGATATGCGTCAAACAGCCACTGGACGCGGCGGATTTCACGACCGAGAGCGGGAGAGGCAATCGCAAGCGAGACGGCGACGTTGGCCCAATCACGCGCCGCCGAGGCGCGTCTGCGCGGGTGGGACGCGACATCGGCCACAATCGCGTGTCGCGCCACCGTCAGCCGATGCAGCGGTGGCGGCCATCGCGCCGCGTCGATACGCGCAATGCGTCGCCACCCCACTCTCGCTTGCTCTTGATCAGCACCCCTTCCCGCCCTGCCGCCAGCCCCTGGCTGGTCGCCAACTTGCTCGGACAGATCTCGTTCGGTCTGCTGGCGATGACGATCTGCCTGCCGTCGATGCAGGAATGGGGCGCGATATTCGGCGCCAACCAGGCGCGCGTGCAGCTGACCTTCAGCGCATTCGTCGTGACCTTCGGCGGTTTGCAACTGGTCTACGGACCGCTGTCGGACCGGCACGGGCGCAAGGGCGTGCTGATGGCCGGCCTGGCGCTGGCCGCAGCCGGTTCCCTGCTGGCTGCCATGGCTGGCAGCCTCAACGGTCTGATCGCGGCCCGCCTGCTGCAAGGCGCAGGATGTGCGGCCGGCATGGTGGTTGCGCGGTCGATGGTGCAGGACCACTTCGAGGGACCGCAGCGCACCCGCATCATGGCTTACATCGGCATGGCCATGGGCATGTGCCCACCACTGGCCACCATCGTTGGCGGTCAGTTGCATGTGCGGCTGGGGTGGCAATCGAACTTCCTGCTGATCGCTGCGCTGGCGCTGGTCATGTGGTTCGCCGCGTGGCGCGGCATTGCGGCAAGCCGTCCGGCGCAGACCGTTGGCACCCACTGGTTGCGCGAGATGCGGGCCGCCTACCTGCGCCTGGCCCGGGAACCGGGCTTCCTGCTGTACGTGGCCATCCTGTCACTGACCACGGGCGCCTTCTTCGCCTTCCTGGCAGGCGCGCCGATCGTGCTCGGCAGCTACGGCGTCGGGCCGCAAGGCGTGGGCTGGTACATCATGCTGGTGCCAACCGCCTACATCGGCGGCAACTACCTCACCAGCAGCCTGGTGCGCAGCCTGGGCGAGCGCCACCTGATGCGGCTTGGCCAGGCGATGGCGCTGACCGGCCTGGGCGTGATGCTCGCGCTGGCACAGGCCGGCGTCGACACACCACTGGCGTTTGCCGCGCCGCTGATGCTGCTTGGCATCGGCCATGGTTTCCTGATGCCGGTCTGCCTGGCCGGAACCGTCGGCCTGGTGCCCGGGCTGGCCGGCTCCGCCGCTGCCGTGGCGGGCCTGATGCAGCAGATGATGGGCGCGACCGCCGGCTTCGCCGTCGGCCTGCTGCCGTTGGCCGGGTCCTGGTACCTCGGGCTGCTGAGGCTCGGGTTCACGCTGCTGGC
>CAZADK010000160.1:0-8292 GCA_964483855.1 uncultured Rhodoferax sp. | reverse complement strand
GCGCGTCGGGCAATGTGCCGCCACGGGCATGCGACGGGCGGCGCCGCAGCAACGGCTCAGGCAGCTTGGGCAGCTGGGCGCGCCAGAACGCGGCATCGCGGGCAAACGCGTCCGACTGGCGGTATGCGTGCGACTCGGCGATGAACGACAGGTAGCCGTCGTCGCTGGGCGCAACACTGTCGTCGCCCGCGCCCATCCGGTCGTAGATCGCGCTCCAGTGCTTCATGACCTGTGTCGTGCCCCAGCCGTCCATGATCAGGTGGTGGAACTGGATGGTGAGGCCGTGCAGCCGGTCGTTCGCGCGAAGCAACGCGAAGCGCCATGGTGGCGTGCCGTCGTGCAGCGCGATTGGCTGGCGCATCCAGTGCTGCCACCAGTCGCGCATCGCCTGGCGCGCATCGCGCTGGCCGGTCATGTCGATCAGTTGCAACTCGGGCCGGTAAACCGGCAGCAGGCGCTGCGTGCCATCGGGCTGCAGCACCAGCCGCAGCGCGGCGTGTCCTGCCACGAGTTGCGCCAAGGCGCGCTCGAGCCGCGGCATGTCCAGCGGCCCTTCGATGAACGCGCCACCGCCCAGGTTCAGGTGCGCGCTGCCCGGCCATGCGCGCTGGTCCCGCCAGACTTCGAGCTGGCTCAGCGACAGCGGCAGGCTGCCTGCGGTCAGGATGGTGTCTTCGGTTGGCTCCATCGTTCGATCTCTTGCATGGCATACCGATAGCCGACCTCGGCGATCTGGGCCGCCCGCGCATACCCCATCAACGGGAACGATGCCACCGGCGGCTCGAGATAGTGATCGGCTTGTTCGATGGTGCGCGCGCGCTGGTGCAGTCCCCCGATATGGCTGGCCCGGTACAGGATGTCGCCGATGCCGGGCGACGATGGCACGCCGCGGCGGAAATAACCCTGGATCGTACGCCGCACCGACAACCGCGGCAATGCAGGGTCCACACCCATGTAGTCGCGCACGTCGACATCGATGGCAATGATGGTGCCGTTGCCGCGGCGCTGCTCCAGCGCAGTGCCCAGGCGTGCGCGCATGGCAGCCACCGGCACGTTTTCCAGGATCGCACCATCGACGAGCAGATCGCCGTTGTGCAACACCGGCGGAAACAAGCCGACCGGCGAGTTGCTCGCCAGCACCGCCCGCCATAACGGCCCGCTCTCCTGCACCGTCGTGCAGGCCCGGCTCAGGTTGCAGGCGGCAGCGAAAAACGGACGCCACACCTGATCGATGGTGCGCTCGCCGAACATGCGCCGCAGGTCGCGCTCCACCCGTCGGCCGGACACGAGCGAGATCACCGGAATGGTGGGCCGTTCACCCCCACGCGCGAAACGCACGGTACGTTCGCGGATCTCGTCGAGCGGCAAGCCACAGGCATATTGCGCCCCGAGCAGCGCGCCCATGCTGTTGCCGCCGATCAGGTCGATGACGATGCCTGAGTGCTCGAGCGCGCGCAACACACCCAGGTGCGCGAATCCACGCGCGCCGCCACCACCCAGCACCAGGCCCACCGCTTTGCCATTGAGAAAACGCGCCAGCCGGGCGTAGTCCCCCACGTCGCGGGACCGTACCGGGTACACCCGCTCCACCGCCCGGCCCGCGCGCCAGCGCTCCAGGCCCGCCGGCACGTCTGCCTGGGCCGGATGCAGCAACACCAGGTGCTTGCGTTTCATGTTGAAACCCGGCTCGCGCGCGAGTTGCTGTTCCAGTTCGCCCGGCTGCGCGGACGCGTCCGCCGTCGCCACCAAGACGACCTGGTCGGCCTGGCGAAACGCCCGCTTCGTCCATGCTGGAGAACGCAGGTCGGCCTCGTAGATCAGGAAGTCGTATTGCTCCTCGAGTTCGTCATACCGGTCCTTGCCGATCCACTCGCCGGTCGCGGCAGTGTCGGCCGCGCGCTCCGCGTCGGGCGCCACATGGTGCGCGCGCCCGACCTGGGCGAATGCGCGGGTCAGTCCCAGCGCCACCTCGTGCGCCAGCACTCCAGGCTCGAGCGGCACGATCACGAAGATCTGCGCATGCCGGCGCTCGACGACCTGCGACGTATGGCGCAGATGGTTGTAGATCGCGCGCGCAAAGACCTGGTTCAGCGCCAACGGATGCAGTGCCAGCAGGCGCTCGAAATCGGCACGGCTGAGCATGGCGACCGTCGAGTCGCGCAAGGCCGTGATGTCCGCTGCGCGCGGCTGCTGCAGGATCAGGCCGGCTTCGCCGACACTCTCCCCAGGCCGGATCTCGTTGTACAGCATCAACGCACCATGCTGGTCACGGCGCGACACCCGCAGCCGCCCGCTGACCAGGAAGAACATCGTGTTGGCCTGGTCGCCTTCGCGGTAGACGATGTTGCCGCCGGGGACCGTCTGCAGGTGCAGGAATCGACCCAGGTCCTGCAACACCGGCTCGTCCAGGCCGCCAAATACCCCGCTGGCCCGCAAGACCGCGAGGACCCGTTCGTCTGCGGTGGGCGAATCAACCATGCACGGAGTCTAACGTCGGCCCCTGGTCGCGCGGCAGCTCGGTGTGCAGCCACTGCACGAAATCACGACTGGCCCCCGTCTGGCGCTTGCGCTGCGGCAGCACCCGGTGGTAACCCAGGTGCGACTCCAGCACATGCGTGCCAAGCCGGCACAACAGCCCCTGCGCGAGCAAGGTGTCGACCAGGTGATGCCAACCGATGGCCACCCCCTTGCCGGCCAACGCGGCGCCCAACAGCAGCGTGTAGTTGTCGAACGCTGCCAGCGCGCTCGCTGCGGGGCGATCACGGCTCCAGGCAGGACCGGCGACCCTCCAGTCGAACCAGCGCTGGCCCAAAGCCGCCTTGAGTTGCAGCCACGGCGCCACCTGCAAGACCGACTGTGCATCGCCACCATGTGACTGCAGCAGGCCGGGACTGCACACCGGGAACACGCGTTCGCGCAGCAGCAGTTGGGACTCGGCGCGCCGGACGCGGCCATCACCGAACACGATGGCCAGGTCGACGTCGGCCGGCAGCTGAACCAGGGCCCGATTGCTCGTGACCAGGCTCACGTCGATATGCGGGTACAGACGATAGAACCGTTCCAGTCGCGGCGTCAGCCAGAGGGAGGCGAACGCAAAATCGGTCGCCACCGCCAGCAGTTCGCGGGGCGGCTCGGCCTTGGTGCGGGCCACCGCATCGTGCAACTGGGCCAGCGCTTCCTGCACCGGCCCGAACAAGGCGGCGCCTGCCGCGGTGGGCGCGATGCCCCGGTGCACGCGCGAGAACAGGGGCGTGCCCAGGGCCTGCTCCAGCCGCTGGACATGCTGGCTGACGGCCGGCTGACTCATGCCCAGTTCCGCGGCTGCGGCGGTGAAGCTCTGGCAACGCCCGCAGACTTCGAACACCTGCAGCAGATCCAGCGACGGCAGTGGTTTTGGCATAAGCGGAGCTTATCAGCGACATAACACACAGCCAGTTCGACCAGGGTCTGTTTGCCCGGATGATGCGCTGATCACATCCGCCTTCCACCCGCCAGGAGCCGCCTGACATGTCCGAGACCCGCCCCAACATCCTGTTCATCATGGCCGACCAGATGGCCGCGCCATTGCTGCAGCTGCACGATCCGCGGTCGCCGATCCAGATGCCGCACCTGCAGGCGCTGGCGCGTGACGGCGTGGTGTTCGATTCCGCATATTGCAACAGCCCGTTGTGCGCGCCGTCGCGGTTCAGCCTGGTGAGCGGGCAACTCCCCTCGCATATCGGCGCCTGGGACAACGCGGCGGACTTTCCGGCCGATACACCCACCTATGCGCACTACCTGCGCGCGCTGGGTTATCGCACCGCGTTGTCCGGCAAGATGCACTTCTGCGGGCCGGACCAGCTCCACGGCTACGAAGAGCGGCTGACCAGCGACATCTACCCGGCAGACTACGGCTGGGCCGTGAACTGGGACCAGCCGGACGTGCGCGCCAGTTGGTACCACAACATGTCGTCGGTGCTGCAGGCCGGGCCCTGCGTGCGATCGAACCAGCTGGACTTCGACGAGGAGGTGGTGTTCAAGGCCAACCAGTACCTGTACGACCATGTGCGCAACACGCCGCGGCAGCCGTTCTGCCTCACGGTGTCGATGACCCATCCGCATGACCCATACACGATTGCGGCCGAGTACTGGGATCGGTACGAGGGCGTCGAGATTCCGATGCCTGTGGTGGACATCGCGCAGCATCGGCAGGACCCGCAATCCGAACGTATCCTCAAGGTGATCGACCTGTGGGGCAAGAGCATGCCGCCCGAGGCGATCCGGCGTGCCCGACGGTGCTATTTCGGCGCCTGCAGTTATGTCGACGACCAGATCGGCAAGCTGATGAAGACACTGGCCGACTGTGGCCTGCGCGAGGACACTATCGTCGTCTTCTGCGGCGACCACGGCGACATGCTCGGCGAACGTGGCCTTTGGTACAAGATGCACTGGTTCGAGGCCTCGGCACGGGTACCGCTGGTGGTGCATGCGCCCGGACGCATCCGGCCCGGGCGCGTCGCGCAATCGGTATCCACGATCGACCTGCTGCCGACCTTCGTCGCCCTGGCCGGTGGCGAGCCCGACGCAGACCTGGCCATCGACGGCCGCTCGTTGATGCCGCACCTGAGCGGCGGCCAGGGCCATGACGAGGTGATCGGCGAATACATGGCCGAAGGCTCGCGCGAGACCGTGGTGATGATCCGGCGCGGCAGCTACAAGTTCATCCATGCGCCACGGGACCCGGACCTGCTGTTCGACCTGCAGGCCGATCCGCGCGAGTTGAACAACCTGGCGCAAATGCCACAACACCAGCAGCGTGTGGATGCCTTGCGGGCCGAGGTCGCGCGCCGTTGGGACCTGCCCTCGCTCAACGCCCGGGTACTGGACAGTCAGCGTCGGCGCCGGCTGGTCTACGCGTCACTGCAACACGGCAAACGCACCGGCTGGGATCACCAGCCCCTGGTCGACGCCAGCCAACAGTACATGCGCAACCATGTCGACCTGGACGATCTGGAGCGCCGCGCGCGGTTTCCGGTTCCGTGAGCGGCGCGCGCGCGGGGGCGAAGTTTCGGAGATCTGCCAGGCGGTTGCTGCCAATCTGGCCAAGGCCGATATCCGGATCAAGCTGCAAGCCGAATCCAGGGCCACGTATTTCCCCAAGGGCTTCAAACGCGAGATGGGATTCTTCATGCTGGGCTGGTCGCTCGCTGGTCATGACGCGCACAACCCGCGCGGTTCACCGTGTCCTGCGCAACAGCACCGTAGACGCACAGGTCGATCGCCCTTTTGGTGGATGGCCGGCCGCTTGTCTCCACTCTTGGTGGGATCACAGCCGAGTCGCGTCTGCGTACGATGGAAACACCTGACTGACAGGCCCGTGCGTGGCGAACCACGCGAGCGCAAGGGTGGCCTGATGTCCGGGTGTGGGAGCTCAATTCCGGGCATCCACCAATCATGTCCACTTCAAGGAGTCATCATCATGCAAAAACTGCCGTCCGTATTGACGATATGCACCGCGTTGGTTTTCGGGTTTGCCGCCCATGCGCAGGAAAAGGCCAAGACACCGCAACAGAACAAGATGGCCATGTGCAACAAGGAGGCGGTCGGCAAAACGGGCGATGAGCGCAAGGGTTTCATGAAGACCTGCCTGAGCGCGAAGAAAGACGCGCAACAGAGCAAGTCCTGAGCGCGCGCTGCCTGCGAGGCCCAACCGGGCCTCGCAGGCCAGACCGGTCCGTGTTCAACGGAGCACACCGCGGGGTGGCGGCAAGCCGCCCAGCGGCGACTCGCGGCTCGGCCGGTCGGCGCCAAAGCACGGACCCGGGTTGGGGTAATGCCGCAAACATGGGGGCGACTCCAACCCTGAAACGCGACAATTTCCTGCGCATCCGTGGGTATGCGCGTCGCTCTCACTGCCGACGGCGACACCGTCCCTCTGAAAGCCGTCCATGCTCAATTACCGCCACCTCTACTACTTCTGGGTCGTGACCAAGGAAGGTGGTTTTGCGCGCGCGGCCGAACGTCTGGACATGGCGGTGCAGACCGTCAGCGCCCAGGTTCGCGCGCTGGAAAAGGCCCTGGGCTACCAATTGCTCAAACCGTCCGGACGAAGCGTCACGCTCACCGAGGCCGGAACTGCGGCATTCGCCAGGGCCGAAGATATCTTCACCATCGGGCAGTCCATACCCGACGAGGTAAAGCAGGCCGCCACCGGCACGGTCGCCCGGCTCGCCGTCGGCCTGTCGGACGGTCTGTCCAAGCTGGCGGCGCATGCATTGCTGGAGCCGGTCTTGTCGACGCCCTCGCTGCGCCTGCTGTGCCATGAAGGCGAGTTCGAGCAACTGTTGGCCGAACTGGCACTGCACCACCTCGACCTGGTGCTGGCCGGGCAGCCCGCTCCGCGCAATCCGAACCTGCGCCTGAGCAGCGTGCGCATGCTGGAATCACCGATCGATTGGTACGGCCCCTCGGGACTGGTGCGCAAGGCGGTAGTCGAGCGCTTTCCACAGTGCCTGGCACAGCTGCCAGTATTGCTGCCCACGTCGCATTCCGCGTTGCGGCCCAAACTCGATCGCTGGTTCGAGTCCATCGGTGTTCGACCCGATGTGGTGGGCGAGTTCGAGGACAGCGCATTGCTCGGAGTCTTTGCTGCCAAGGGCATGGGCGTCTTCCCGGTATGTGCCCATGGCGTATCCGATGTCCGGCTCATCAGCGGACTGCGGCCGCTGGGCCGCAGCCAGGGCGTGTCGGAAGAGATCCACGCCATCCGTTCGCGCCGGGGTGAGCACCATCCACTGGTGCGCAGCGTGATGGAAGCCGTACTGCGCTGACGCTGTGCTCAAACCAGCGCGGCGCCGACGCGGTTGACAGATAACTCGTGTCCTTCGAACCACTGCGTGCGCAGCAGTTCCAGCAATCGCGACTCACCGTCTGCGACGTGATCATCGGCGCTGCTGGCAACGATAGCCAGGGCCAGCACCTTGCGCTGCAGATCGGCATCCATCACTTCGGCAAATATTGATTTCAGCACAGTGTCGTCGAGGCAGTCGAGGGAGGCGCCGCCGTTTGCCGCGCAGCAGGCGAGGTCTTCACACAGCGCGTGCAGGATGGGTTGCAAAGCGCCAGGCGCCAGGCCCAGTTCGCCCGACACGTCGGACCTGGCAAGCGCATCGAGCTCCGAGCCACTGACATGGCCGTCGGAAATCAGCACCAACGCGACGATGCGTGCGGCGGCTTCGGGACTGTTGCGGGTATAGGTACGCATGGTGATGACCTTTCAGGTTGGAAAAACGCAAATCTGATTGCGGGCGTCGCGCGCGTGGCGGCGCTGCGGCCACGTCTTGGATCAGACCGGCCCTGCCGGCCGGCCGGAGCGGTTGCGGAGTCAATGCTGAGGTGACATCCGGCCGAAGCGCCGCAACGCTGGTGGGACGCGACGGGCACGCGGCAACTGGGCGACGCGCACGATGATGGCCCGACGAAATCGCTCGACGACGATCTGACGCACCCGCGACGCGACGATCTGCACCGACTCATGCCAGGAATGCGCCGTCGCCGAAACGACGATGCGACCGACGCTGCGGGTCGTCACCTCGACGCTGCAGCGCTTGTCGACGCCTGACCGGGGATCGTCGACGTTCTCCAGACGCACAGTCACACGCGCCACCAGCCAACGCAGGCGGCGCAGCGAGAGGCCCAGACGCTCGACGCTGTCGTTCCGCAAGGCAGCGGCTTGCGGGTCGTGGGCTTGAACGCGAAACTTCATGGTTGCTCCTCGATGGTTTGCCAAGGGCCCGAATGTCGCGCACAACGCCGTGTGCAAGAAGAAAGCGTTGCATGAACGTCGATTCGAAAAAACCGAAGCAAGGCCGCAACAGAAGAAATCGCGGGTGCGAAGCCGCCACACAACCTGACCTCTGCGTTGCAATGGCATGGTTTTTTCGAAACAACCGGCAGTTCAAGCCTGCTGGTCACGCAACGACGCCTGCGGTAGCCTCGAGCACCGACTTCACCACTTGAGGACTGCGCGATGTGCGATGGTCAGAAAGACACCCCATGAAAACCACGATCTGGCTGCTGTTCGCCTTACTGGCCCTGATCTGGACCGGTGGTATTGCATTGACGGCTGAACTCGTCCAACTGGCTGCCCCTGCCTTGGCATCGGGCAGTACCGTCGATCTGGCAGAACTCGTTTCCCGGTGGCCGATGCCCGCATTGGCGGCCTTGGGTGTCGATCCCGCCTTGCTGCCAGCGGCCTTGGCAAGTGTCCTGGCGGGCCTGGACGGCGCACTTGCGTTCGTCGGTTCCGCCGCC
>CAZADK010000159.1:0-8344 GCA_964483855.1 uncultured Rhodoferax sp. | reverse complement strand
GGCACAGACGCGAGCAGTACTCGCCGATGAGCGCAGAGGCCTTGTCGGTCGTGACCTTTTGGTAGGTGCAGGTCTTGAGGAACTTGCCCACCCACAAGCCGCCGGTGTAGCGCGCGTTCTTGTTCGTCGGCAAGGTGTGGTTGGTGCCGATGACCTTGTCGCCGAAGCTCACGTTGGTGCGCGGCCCCAGGAACAACGCACCGTAATTGGTCAGGTTCTTGAGGAAGTAGTCCGGGTCGCGGGTCATGACCTGCACGTGTTCGGACGCCAGCTCGTCGGCCTTGGCCAGCATCTCCTCGTCGCTGTCGCAGACGATGATTTCGCCGTAGACGTCCCAGGCCTTGCGTGCGATGTCGGCGGTCGGCAGGATCTTGAGCTGGCGCTCGACCTCATTCATGGTGTCCTTGGCCAGCTTCTCGGATGTGGTCAGCAACACCGCCGGCGAGGTTGGGCCGTGTTCCGCCTGGCCCAGCAGGTCGACCGCACACAACTCGCCATCGACCGTGTCGTCGGCGATGACCAGCGTTTCCGTCGGGCCCGCAAACAGGTCGATGCCGACACGCCCATACAGCTGGCGCTTGGCCTCGGCGACGAACATGTTGCCCGGGCCAACCAGCATGTCGACCGCAGCCACGGTCTGCGTGCCCAGCGCCATCGCAGCGACCGCCTGCACGCCGCCGAGCACCAGGATCTGGTCGGCACCGGCGAAATGCATCGCGGCCACGATGGCAGGGTGCGGAGCGCCCTGGTACGGCGGCGCGGTGGAGACGATGCGCTTGACGCCTGCGACCTTGGCGGTCAACACGCTCATGTGCGCCGATGCGATCAACGGGTATTTGCCGCCGGGCACGTAGCAACCCGCCGCATTGACCGGAATGTTCTTGTGGCCCAGGATCACGCCAGGCATGGTCTCGACCTCGACGTCTTTCATGCTGTCGCGCTGGATCTGCGCGAAGTTGCGGATCTGCTTCTGCGCGAACTCGATGTCCTCGCGTTCGCGGGCCGACAGCTTCTTGACTGCCGCTTCGATCTCGGCCTGCGACAGCGTGAAGCTGGCCGGATCCCAGTTGTCGAACTTGCGGCTGTATTCGCGTACCGCCTCGTCGCCGCGCGCCTGCACGTCCTTGAGGATGGCCTCGACGGTCGCGCGCACCTGCACGTCGTCGTCCGCGCGGGCCTGGGCATCCTTGCCCTGCTTGAGATATCGGATCATGGTCAATGAACTTTCAGCTGTGGAACAAAAGTGTTACCCAGATTGCATACGTATGCATTGTGCAGTACGGCTGCGCACCGGGTCATGAGTGATTACCCTAGGTCGTACCCCAGGGTGGGCGATTGCGGCAAGGCACGGTCCGTCGGTATCACCGCGCGCCTGCGAACCGGCTGCGCACCCGGGCAAGCACGTCGACGTCGAGTTGCAGCAATACCTCGATGATGTCGATCGGGACCCAGTTCTCGCGGATCAAGCCGCCGTCGGCGCAATAGAAGTCCATCACCCGCATCGTGATCGCGCGGCCACTGGCGCCCAGGCCCAGCCAACCGCCTCCCGAGTGCAGCATATGGCGGCTCGGCCACCCCCCGGTGGCGGAGAAACGTCCGTCGCCGATGCGCACGTAGTGGCTGCCGCCGTGCTGCCCGAGCCCCGGGGGCTGCCCGCGATGGGGGTCGCGCGGAAACACCGTGCGAAACGGCAGCTGGTGGTAATCGACAAACCCGCCCAGTCCCCGCGTGGTGCCTATGCCGCTGGGCCCGTACCACATCATGTTCGGATGCCAGAACTGTTTTTGCGGCATGTTAAGCAGGCCCTCGCGGCCACCGCCAGCCGTGTCGTCATAGGCACCCAGCGAGGCCTGCATGGCCATCGTCAGCTTCAGGCTGGCGGCCGACTGCCGCGGATCCCGCGGTGTGAAGACCAGCCCGTCCCGCTCGCGCGGGCCTTGCCACTGGCCTTCCTGGCCCAGGCTGGGCGCGATGGGCCAGAAGCCCGCCTGGCGGATGAAGTCCAGGATGTCGACCAGTACCGAACTCTGCACGATCCGACCCTGCTCCATCTGGTGGAACTCACCGTATCGCAGATAGATCACCTGGTCGGTGGCAGGGATGCCGTTCCAGTCACGTCGGAAGCTGCCGGCCAGATGGCCGACACAGCCGACGTAGCTACGCCCCTCGTAGGCGCCGCCGATGACGATGTCGTCACGCCGCTCCAGATCGGGGAAGGAATACAAGAGTGGGCCCCAGACGGACTGGGCGATCGCCGCAACCCCCCGTATCTCGTTCCAGGGATGCGAGCCCCGCCATTGCGCGTGCGGGTGGTAGATCGCGGCAAGCCGGTCGGCAACTGTTTCCGGCGTTGATTCTGTAATCGTATGCATTGCCGAGCAAACGGCGCGTTTGTCCTTCAGCAGGGTATCGTCGCTCATAAACGAGGCTTTCCATATCACTTTGGCAAATCGGCGACCAGGTCATCACACTGGCATGCCGGGAATTCTAATCATCTTGCATACGATTGCAAAGCCAAATCCGACGGTCGCGTGGAAACGGCGTCGCAGCGGTGGCACAGTGGCAATCAACAGACACAAACGCCTGCCGGATCCGGGCTGGCCACTGCCCGGCCGGATGGCGCATTAGACTGGCGCCATGGCCGCCAACCGCGACTTTGTCGACTACTGCCTGGAACTGCTGTCCTGCATCGGCCCTTGCACGGCCAAACGCATGTTTGGCGGCTGGGGGCTGGCACTGGACGGGCTGAATCTGGCGTTGATCGCCGACCTGGGAGACGGGGAAAAGTTGTGGCTCAAGGCAGATGCTGGCGTGCAGCCGCAATTCGAGGCCGCGGGTTGCCAACGCTTCAACTGGACCACGCACAAGAACGGCGCGCCGCTGCAGATGAGCATGGGTTACTACAGCGCGCCGGTCGATGCCATGGAGTCGGTTCTGGCCATGACGCCATGGGCGCAGTTGGCGCTGGACAGCGCCCGCAAGGCCCATCGCGAAAAACCGGTGCGACGCGCGCCGGCCAGGAAGCCAACACGCCGGCCGGGCAACCGGCCTCCCGGGGGCTGACCCAGCAGCGCGCGGCCATGGGAGAAGACACGCCGGAGCCTGCCGCTACACCGGCCAGACCGCCCCGTTCTCGTTGAGGATGGTGTCGAGCGCGATATCGTGCGGCTGCGGCTCGAAGTCGGACAGGAAACCCTGCGTGAAGCCCAGCCCGACGGTGAACGGCCGCGGCTGCAGGATTGCCAGCGTGCGGTCGTAGAAGCCGCCGCCATATCCGAGCCGGTACCCTCCCGGGCCGTACCCGACGCAGGAGATGAACATCAGCGTGGGAACGATGATCTCGGTGTCCTTGGGTTTCGGAATGCCATAGGCATCCTCCTCCATCCGGCAACCAGGGTACCAGGCATGGAACACCATGGTCTTGTGCACCTTGTCGACCACCGGCAGGCCGATACGCCGACGCTGCGGCTGATCGAGCAATTCGCCGTCCTCCTTCCAGCGGTGCAGGGCCGGCAGCGGGTCGAACTCGCCCTTGATCGGCCAATAGGCACCAATCACCACATCGGGCCGCCCCACCAGCCAGATGCGCATCACGTCCTGCAGCACCGCCGAGCGTTGCTGGCGATCCGGCATGTTCAGGCGCTGCTCGACAAGTGCCTTGCGAAGGGCTTTCTTGTCCTGCGTCTTGCCGTCCTCGGAGTTGTCCATAATCAGACCATGAAGTTTGCAGGCATTTTGACATCGATCGTCTGGCTGACGGCCGCAGCGCTGGGCTCGACCCCCGTGGCCTGGGCGCAAAATGCAGAGACGCGCGCCGCCGATGCCGTCGTGCTGGACATGCGGGATGCGTTCCGCAAGTCCGACCGCAAGCGCCTGACGGCCTTGTTGCCGCAGGTACGCGGGCACGTGCTGGAACCCTGGGCCGCTTACTGGGAGCTCAAGGCGCGGCTGCCTGACGCGTCGAACGACGAGATTCGCGCTTTCCTGCGCAAATACGCCGGCACCTACCAGGAAGACCGCTTGCGCAACGACTGGCTGTTGCTGCTGGGGCAGGTGCGCGACTGGGCCACCTTCATGGCCGAATACCCCAGTTTCCGCATGAATGACGACCGCGAGGTGCGGTGTTATGCGCTGCTGACCGACTTCAACGCCACCGGTGTCGATGTGTCGGCGCAGATCGAGTCTCTTTGGCTGGCGCAGCGCGAGGCCGACGATGGCTGCGCGCACGCGGCCGAGATCCTGCTCAAGGCCCGCAAGATGAAGCCCGAGGTAGCCTGGCAACGCGCCCGCATCGGCATGGAAACCGGGCGTGTGTCGGTGGTCACGCAGGCAGTCGGCCTGCTCAACCCCGATTGGACGAACAAGGTCAAGACCATCTTCTCCGGCCCGGGGCTTTATCTGGACGATAAACGCACGGCCTTGCTGCCGCGCACCAAGGAATTCGTCACGCTGGGCCTGACCCGCATGGCGGCCGACGACCCGGCGCAGGCTGCAGAGCAGATCGGCAAGCTGCGTTGGCGCACCCAGTTGACACAGGAGGAGCGCAGTTACGTCTGGGGCGTGATCGGCAAACGCACGGCGCAACGCCTGTCGGACGACGCCAGCGACCATTTCGCCAACGCGCAAGACCAATACCTCTCGGGCGAGCAGTTGGAGTGGAAGGTGCGCGCCGCCCTGCGCGCCGGCAACTGGAAGCAGGTGCTCGACGCGACAGCAGCCATGGACGACACGCAGCGGCTGGACCCGGCCTGGGTCTACTGGCGCGCCCGCGCCCTGATGGCCGATGGCCGTGCGGCGGCTGACCGGGCCCAGGCCACGGCCTTGCTCGAGAGTATCGCCAGCGTGCGCGGCTTCTACGAGCAGTTGGCGCTGGAGGAACTCGGGCGCAGCATCACCGTGCCCGAGGCGCCAGCCCCGACGACAGATCAGGAAAGAGCCGAGGCGCGCCAGAACCCGGCGCTCAGGCGCAGCCACTATGCCATCCAGCTCGGGCTGCGAGGCGACGGCGACCGGGAATGGAACTACGCGGTGCGTATGCACGAGCCCGGCGGCATGGACGACCGGCGTCTGCTGGCCGCGGCCGAACTGGCCTGCGAGCGCGAGGACTGGAAGAACTGCATCAACACCAGCGAACGCACCCGCGGCTTCGTCGCATTGGCGCAGCGTTTCCCGATGCCACTGCGCGATACGGTGATACCGCGGGCACGGCAGATCGGGCTCGATCCAGCCTATGTCTACGGCCTGATCCGGCAGGAAAGCCGCTTCCTGATGGACGCGCGCTCGAGTGTCGGCGCCTCGGGGCTGATGCAGGTCATGCCGGCCACCGCCCGTTGGACGGCCAAGAAGATCGGCATGAACGGCTTCCAGCCGAACCAGATCTACGACCGGGATACGAACATCACCATCGGCACGGCGTACCTCAAGCTGGCGCTGGACGATTTCGCCGGCTCGATGCCGCTGGCGGCTGCCGCATACAACGCCGGTCCCGGACGCCCGCGCAGCTGGCGCAACGGCCCGGTGATCGAAGCGGCAGCATGGGCGGAGAACATCCCGTTCACCGAGACGCGCGACTATGTCAAGAAGGTGCTGAGCAACACCACCAATTACGCGGCCTTGATCACCGGCAAGCCGCAATCCCTGAAGGCCCGGCTAGGCACGGTCGGACCACGCCCGGGCGCCGCGCCGGAAGTCAACAAGGATCTGCCGTGATACTGGCGGCCCCAGCCCGGCAGGAGCCACTATCGTGAAACGTATTCTTGTACTGGGCGGCAGCGGATTCATCGGCAGCCATGTGTGTGAAAAAGCGTCGCGGCTCGACTGCCGTGTCACGGTGCCCACCCGCCGCAGGATCAACGCGCAAGCGGTGCAGTCTTTGCCCTGGGTCGACGTGATCGAGTCCGACATCCACGACGAGGCCGCGTTGACAGGTCTGGTGCGTGGCCACGATGCGGTCGTCAACCTGGTGGCCATCCTGCATGGCAACGCGGCGGCATTCGACCACGCACATGTCGCGCTGGTGCAAAAGCTGGTGCGCGCCTGCCAGGCGGCGGGCGTGCAGCGGCTGGTGCATGTGAGTGCACTGGGCGCGGCGCCCGACGCGCCGTCGTTGTACCAGCGCAGCAAGGCCGAGGGCGAGGCGGTGCTGGCCGCCAGCGGCCTGGATCACGGCGCGCTTCGCCCCAGTGTGGTGTTCGGCGCGCAGGACCGCTTTCTGAACATGTTCGCCCGGATGCAGGCGGTGTTCCCGGTGATGCCGCTGGCCGGCGCCGACACCCGGTTTCAACCGGTCTGGGTGCAGGACGTCGCGCTGGCCCTCATCCGGCTGCTCGAGAGGCCGGGCACCATCGCAGGATTGCCGAATCCGGTACACGCGCCAGTGCTCGAGGCCTGCGGGCCCGACGTATTCACACTGCGTGAACTGGTGCAGTTGGCGGGCCGGCTCTCCGGCAACCCACGCCCGGTGATGGCGCTGCCGCCCACGCTGGCGCGCTGGCAGGCCCGCATCATGGAGCTGCTGCCCGGCGAACCGCTGCTGAGCCGCGACAACCTGGACTCGATGCAGGTCGACAACGTCTCGACCGGCGTGTTGCCGGGCCTGGACATTCTGGGCATCACCGCCAGTTCGCTGCACGCCATCGCACCGACCTACCTGAGCGCGGGCGGTGCGGATCCAGCGCTTGCGCAGCGGCGCTTGTCGGGGCGGTTGTAGCAAACGGGCAGCTTCGCGTGACCTGCGGCGACCGGGTCGGGCAGTTGGTCGCGCGAGAGTGCCCATGCCAGCCGACGCGTTGTTCCCGATGCATGTCGTGGACGCGGTCTGGGAGATCGAGTCCTGCACCACGGCTGGACGCAGAGGTTTCATGGGAGACCGCAAGACGCAAAGTGCTGTCATACGGCAGCTGGAAATCATTGGCGAGGCTGTGAAGAACATCGGCAAGAAGCTGACCGAGAGCGAACCGTAAGTTCCGTGACGCCAGATTGCCGGAACACGGGATCGACTGATCCACGGCTACCTCAACGCAGACCTTGACGCAGTTTGGTCCATGATTGAACAAGACCTCCTGACGTTGCGAGGCCATGTGCAACGCAACGTCGATCAGGCGGGCACATCCAAATTCTGAAAAGGCTATTGGGTCGTACTGGTGACGGCCAGCCTAAAATCTTGCGATGACCACCGACACCGACGCCCTGCTGGCCCGCATCGATGCCAAACGCGATGAACTGGTCGCGCTGACCCAGGCACTGGTGCGTATCCCCACCATCAACCCGCCTGGCGACGCCTATGAGGCCTGCGCCCGGGTGCTCGGCGAACGGCTGCGCAAACGCGGCTTCGCCATCGAATACATCCGCGCCGATGGCGCGCCCGGCGACAAGGACAGCCATCCGCGCATCAACGTGGTGGCCAGGTACCAGGGCTCGATGTCCGGCGGCGAGAACGTGCATTTCAACGGCCATATCGACGTGGTCGAACCCGGCCCGGGTTGGACCCATGACCCGTTCGCAGCCGAGGTCGTCGGCGACCGCATCTACGGGCGCGGCACCTGTGACATGAAAGGCGGCATCGCGGCCAGCGTGATCGCGGTCGAGGCCATCCTGGAGGCCGGCATCGCCTTTCCCGGGGCGATCGAGATCAGCGGCACGGTGGACGAGGAATCGGGCGGTTATGCCGGCGTCGGCCACCTGGCCAGCCTGGGTTATTTCAGCGCGCCACGGGTGCACCATGTGATCATTCCCGAGCCGCTGGGCGTGGACCGGATCTGTCTGGGGCACCGCGGCGTCTGGTGGGCCGAGGTCGAGACCCACGGGCGCATCGCGCACGGCTCGATGCCCTTCCTGGGCGACTCGGCGATCAACCACATGAGCGCGTTCATCCATCTGCTTGACACCGAGCTGGGGCCCAAGCTGCGCGACCGCCGCACGGCGCAGCCGGTGGAGCCACCGGGCGCGCGGGTCAGCACGTTGAACATCAACAGCCTGCACGGCGGCCAGGTGGAACAGACATTCAGCGTCGACGGCCAGGGCTGGCCCACCGGCGATCTTCCCTCGCCGGTGGTCGCGCACAGCTGCCGTGCGGTGCTGGACCGGCGCTTCATCGCCGAAGAATCGCTGGAATCCGTCAAGGCCGAGATCGTCGCGATGCTGGACGAACTCAAGGCCCGCCGACCGGGCTTCGACTACGGGTTGCGCGACATCATGAGTTTCCTGCCCACCGCCACGCCGAAAGACGCACCGGTGGTCGACGCCACCGCCCGCGCCATCGCCCGCGTGCTGGGCCGCGAGCCGAGTTATATCTCCAGCCCCGGCACCTACGACCAGAAACACATCGTGCGCACCGGCAAGCTCA
>CAZADK010000158.1:2564-8356 GCA_964483855.1 uncultured Rhodoferax sp. | reverse complement strand
ACACCCCACCCCGCCCTGACCCAGCTGTTTCCCGACGCCGCGACACTCGCCGCGGCTGACCCGGATCGGCTGGGCGCCCTGGGCATCGTGCGCCAACGCCAACGCGCCATCCAGGCGCTGGCGCTGGCGGTCTCCAGTGGCCAACTGGTGCTGCGTGCCAGCAGCGACGTGCCAGCCACGATCGCCCAGCTCAAGGCGTTGCCGGGCATCGGCGACTGGACGGCGCAGTACATCGCGATGCGCGCGTTACGCTGGCCCGACGCGTTTCCGGCTGGCGACGTCGCGCTGCACAACGCACTGGGTGTGCGCGGTGAAGCGCAACCGGCGCGCGCAGCCGAGGCCCGTTCACAGGCCTGGCGTCCGTGGCGCAGTTATGCGGTGCTGCGGGCCTGGCACAACTTGCCGACAACCCCGCCGACCCCCAACACCAAGGCCAGCACCGCCGCAGGACATTGACATGCACGCCAACACCGACACGTTCCATACCGACATCGACACTGCGCTGGGCCGCATGACGCTGGCGGCCACACCCCGTGGCCTGGCCGGCGCGTGGTTCGCTGGCCAGCGCCACTATCCGCCCTCAACCGCGCTCGGGCGCCGTGACGACCGGCACCCCACATTGCAAATGGCCGCACAACAATTGCAGGACTTCCTGGCCGGCACCCGGCAGCACTTTGCGCTGCCGCTGGACCTGGACGACGGCACACCGTTCCAGCAATCGGTCTGGCGGGCGTTGCTGCAGATTCCCGCCGGCACGACCCGTTCCTACACCGACATCGGTGCTGCCATCGGCAAACCGGCCGCGGTGCGCGCGGTCGGCGCGGCGGTGGGACGCAACCCGGTGAGCATCGTCGTACCGTGCCACCGCGTGGTCGGCTCCAACGGCGCGTTGACCGGTTATGCCGGGGGACTTGCGCGCAAGGCGCGGCTGCTGGCACTGGAGACGGCGTCGAGGTCGCCGGACAATTCAGCAGGGTTCGAGCTGCAGCCTCCAAAAGGCGGGACAATCACCGCCTGAGTGCGCAAAAGGCAATCGCTTGGGCCCCGCAATCGATTGCCTCCCGCACACTGAGCCATCGAGCCACCTGCAGCGCGAACGCGCCGCGGCCTGCCAGCGCCCGCGTCGCGTACCGCGACCCACGACCACCTTGCATGAAAACCAACCCGATCATCGAATTCGTCGCGCTCGCCGCGATCTGGGGAGGCTCTTTCCTGTTCATGCGCCTGGGAGCGGCCGAGTTCGGTGTCGTGGCCACGGCCGGCGCGCGGGTCGCCATCGCGTCGATGCTGTTGCTGCCCATGCTGGGATGGAGCGGCCACTGGCGCGCGCTGCGTGAGAATGCCGCCCGCATCCTGTTCATCGGGCTGATCAATTCGGCGCTGCCGTTCGTGATGTTCGCCTACGCGGTGATGCATATCAGCACCGGCTTGTCCTCGATCCTGAATGCAACCGCCCCGCTGTTCGGTGCACTGATCGCCTGGTTGTGGCTGAAGGACCGCCTGACCGTCCTGCAGGTTCTGGGATTGATCATCGGTTTTGCCGGTGTTGCGTTGCTGGCCGCGGACAAGGCCAGCTTCAAACCGGGTGGGGGCGGCTGGGCGGTGCTGGCCTGCCTGGTCGCGACGCTGTGTTACGGCTACGCGGCCAGTTACACCAAACGCCACCTGCGCGGCGTACAGCCGCTGGCGATCGCCACCGGCAGCCAACTGGGTGCCACGCTGGGCCTGGCCCTGCCGACGGCGTTCTGGTGGCCGGAGCACAACCCCGGCTGGACACCCTGGTTGTCGCTGCTGGTGCTGGGCGTATTGTGTTCGGGCGTGGCCTACATCCTGTATTTCCGCCTGATCGCGCAACTGGGGCCGGCGCGCGCGATCTCCGTGACCTTCCTGGCGCCGGTGTTCGCAGTGCTGTATGGCACCACGCTGCTGGGTGAAACCCTGACGGCCTGGATGCTGGGCTGCGGCGCCGTCGTCGTGCTGGGCACGGCATTGTCCAGCGGTGTGTTGCGCCTGCCGGGCAAGCGGGATGTCAGCCCGGTCGCGCCGCGGACCTGAACCGCAACCACGTCATTTGCGCCAGAACTCCGGCACAAACAACACGAAGACGGCAAGCAGTTCGAGACGCCCCATCAACATGCCCACGGTTCCGACCCAGGTCTGGAAATCGCTCAGGATGCCGAAGTTGGTCGACGGGCCGACCTGACCCAGGCCTGGCCCGATATTGTTCACGGTCGCCACCACCGCCGAGAAGGCGGTCACGATATCGAGCCCCGACAGCAACATCAGCATGGTTAGGCCCAGCGTGGTTGCGCCGTAGATCAGCATGTAGGCCATCACGGCGGCAATCACCGTGGCCGGAATCGTCGCGCGGCCCATCGTGACCGGGTTGACGACCCGCGGATGGATCGCCCGCACCATCTCGCGCCGGGCCTGCTTGACCAGCACCACCATGCGGACCATCTTGATGCCGCCGCCGGTCGAGCCCGCGCAGGACACGAAGGTACCCAGAAACATCAGCCAGACCGGCGCGAATACCGGCCACATCGCGTAATCGGTGGCGGCGTATCCGGTCGTCGTGGCGACCGACACCACGTGAAACGCCGCCGACAACGCGGCCTCGGGCAGGTTGTCGTAGGTGCCGTGCGACACCAGCACACCGGTGAGGCCCACCACCGAGGCCAGCAGTACGAGCGCGTAGGTCCGCACCTCGGGATCGCGCAGCAACGAGCGAAACGAGCGGGAGCGCCAGACGATGAAGTAACGCGCGAAACTGATGCCGGCCAGGGCCATGAAGACGATGGCGACCGCTTCGATTTCGACCGACTGCCAGTAACCGAAACTGGCGTCATGCGACGAAAAGCCGCCCAGGCCCATCGTGGTGCACATGTGCATGAACGCGTCCGGCCATGACATGCCGACCGCGCGGTACGCCAGCATGCAGGCCACGGAGAACACGAAGTACACGCCCCACAGGCCGCGCGCGGTCTCGGCGATACGCGGCGTGAGCCGGGCATCCTTCATCGGGCCCGGCGTCTCCGCCTTGTACAGCTGCACGCCACCGAGCCCCAGCAGCGGCAGCACCGCCACCACCAGCAGCATGATGCCCAGGCCGCCGATCAGCTGCAGGAAACAGCGCCACACGTTCACCGACACCGGCAACTCGTCCAGCCCGCTCAGCACGGTGGCGCCGGTCGCTGTCAGCGCGCTCATGGCCTCGAAGTAGGCATCGGTGAAGCTGAGCCGCTCCATCGACAGCATCAGCGGAATGGCCGAGAAAAACGGCAGCACGATCCAGACCAGGTTGACCAGCAGGAAACCGTCACGGGGCTGCAACTCGCGCTTGCCGTGGCGCGTGAGCATCATCATCAACAGCCCGGCGCCCAGGGTCAAGGCCATGCCGGTCGCCCAGACCCCGTGCAGGCTGGAATGGTCCAGTGACAGCGCCCATCCCAGCGGTACGAGGAACATCAACGAGAACCCCACCATGATGGTGGCCAGCACATTGAGGACTGGAACCAGACCGTTCATCGCCGCTCAGAAGAAGGTTGCGCTGACCTGGAACATTTTTTCCACCGCCCGCAGCTGACGCTTGTTCGGCACATAGATGATGACGTGGTCACCCTCCTGGATCAGCAGGTCGTGATAGGGCATCAGGACCTCGCACTGCGCACCCGAGCCACGCACGATGGCGCCGAAACGGGCTCCCGTGGGCAGCTCGATCGCGTCGATGCGCCGCCCCACCAGGCGCGAGTTTCCCTTGTCGCCACGCGCAATCCCCTCGATCGCCTCGGCCGCGCCGCGGCGCAGGCTGTGCACGGCGGCGACATCGCCGCGCCGCACATGCACCAGCAACTCGCCGATCACGGTCTGCGCCGGCGACAGGGCGATATCGATCGCGCTGCCCTGCATCATCTCGGCATAGATGCGCCGGTTGATCAGCGAGATCACGCGCCGCGCGCCGAGTCGCTTGGCCAGCATGGCGGCCAGGATGTTGTCCTCGTCGTCGCTGGTCAGCGCGATGAACAGGTCCATCTCGCCGACCCGTTCGTCGATCAGCAGATCCTCATCGGTCGAGTCGCCCTGCAACACCATGATGTCACCCGGCAACTCTCCGGCAAGGTATTCGCAGCGCTTGCGGTTGGTCTCGATGATCTTCACCTGCACCTGCCCCGACAGGCTGCGCGCCAGGCGCATGCCCACCTTGCCGCCGCCGGCAATCATGACGCTGCGCACCGGACGGTCATCCTTGTGGATCGCTCGCAGCACGGGACGAATCTTGTCCTTGTCGGCGAGCACGAAAACCTCGTCGCCGGGCCAGACCTGGGTGCTGGCTTCGATCGGCAGTTCGCGGTCCTGCCGGTAGATCGCCACGACCCGCATCGGCGCCTGCGGGAACAACTCGCGGAACTCGCCGATGCTGTGGTTGACCAGGATGCTGCCGGTGGCCGCGCGCACAGCGATCAGGTGGGCACGGCCCTGCGAGAACTCGAGCACCTGCAGCGCTTCCGGATAGTCGATCAGCTGGTTGATGTAGTGCATCAACGACTCTTCCGGGCAGATCACATGGTCGACCGCGAAACCCTCTGCGGCCAGCAGCGGCTGGCCTTCCTGGAACTCGGGCGAGCGCAGGCGTGCAATCGTGGTCTGGATGCCGAACACGCTGCGCGCCACCTTGCAGGCTGCCAGATTGGTCTCGTCCAGCGAGGCGCAGGCGATGAACAGATCGGCGTCCTCGGCACCTGCGCGGCGCTGCACCGACGGCTGCACGCCGTCACCTGCCACGCCGCGCAGGTCAAGGCGATCCTCCAGCACGCGCAGCAGATCGGGATCGGGATCGATGACGGTGATGTCGTTTTGCTCGGACACCAGACTCTCGGCGACACTCTCGCCAACCCGTCCGGCACCCAGGATGATCATGCGCATGGGAAACCTTGGAACTCGCAGGATGATAGCCGGTCGATAAGCTGGCGCTTGCGCGCGGCCGCTCCGTGCGGTGGCTGGGTCACAATGCAGTGTGCGGCTTTTGCCGGCCGCATGGTCCAACGCAACACCGCCCCGGTATCGTCCACAGCCCCCCCGCATGGGATCTCCGTACCCAACTTACCCGCCGATCGAGCCGCTGCGCAGCGGCATGTTGCCGGTCGATGCGCTGCATACCCTTTACTGGGAAGAATCCGGCAATCCGCACGGCGTGCCCGTGGTGCTGCTGCATGGCGGGCCCGGCTCGGGCACGACGCCGCAACACCGCCAGTTCTTCGACCCGGCGTATTACCGCATCATCCTGTTCGACCAGCGCGGCGCCGGGCGATCCACACCGCTGGGGGAGATCCGCGACAACACCACGCAGTTGCTGGTGGCCGACATGGAGCGGCTGCGCGCCATGCTCGCGATCGACCGGTGGGTGCTGTTCGGCGGCTCCTGGGGTTCGACACTGGCGCTGGCCTACGCGCAGGCCTGGCCGCAGCGTTGCCGCGCGATCGTGCTGCGCGGCGTCTTCCTGTGTACACCGGCCGAGATCGACTGGTTCCTGCATGGAATGGCCTGGTTTTTTCCGCAGGCGCATGCCGCGCTGCGCGGATGGCTCGACCCGTCCGAGCAGGGTGACCTACTGCAGGCTTACGGCCGCCATCTGTTCGGTGGCGATCCGGTGCGACGCCTGCATGCGGCCCGGGCCTGGAACCGGTATGAAAGCAGCTGCCTGCACCTGCTGCCCCAACCCGACGAGGAACAGGATGCCGAGACCGATGCCCATGCGCTGGCGGTGGCACGGCTCGAGGCGCATTATTTTCAGC
>CAZADK010000158.1:0-2554 GCA_964483855.1 uncultured Rhodoferax sp. | reverse complement strand
TTTTCAGCATGTCGGCTTCCTGGAGCCGCAACAGCTGCTGCGTGGCATGGGCCGGCTGCTGGGCATACCGGCCATCATCGTGCAGGGGCATTACGACGTGATCTGTCCACCGGCCACGGCCTGGCGGCTGCAACAGGCCTGGCCACAGTGCCGGCTGCAGATTGTCGTTGACGCCGGCCACTCCGCGTTCGAGCCGAGCATTCAGGCCGCTTTGATAGCGGCCATGGACCGATACCGGGACCGGGGCCATTTCGACCCGCCCGAAGCCGGCTGACCAGGCACTCCAGAGCGCCGGTTTCGGCGTGGCGCGATCGGTCGAAGCTGCGCAGCTGCTGCAGGCGATACGGGGCTTGCGCGGCGATACCCGGCGATACCCGGCGATACCCGGCGGTACCCAGCGATACCCGGCGGTACCAGCCCGTGACCGCACGTGCAGCTCGTCTCCCGGTGGAAGTCGATCGGCGCCGTTCAGGCCCTGGGCCGTTTGTCGATGACCCGCCGCGCCTTGCCGGTCTGGGTGCGTTCGACGGAGTGGGGCGGCAACACGCTGATCCGGGTGCTGATGCCGACCATGCTCTTGACGCGGTGCTGCAACCAGCCGGCGATCTCGCGCACGGCGGCTTCGGACTGGTCGGCATGGGCGCTTTGCAGTTCGCACAACACCTCGACCTGGTCCAGCGGGCCTTCGCGGGTCACGACGATCTGGTAGAGCGGCGACAACTTGCCGTGCTGCAGCACCAGTTCCTCGATCTGGGTCGGGAACACGTTGACCCCACGGATGATCAGCATGTCGTCCGAACGCCCGACGATCTTGCCCATGCGACGAAAGCTTCGCGATGTGGGCGCAAGCAGGCGGGTCAGGTCGCGGGTGCGGTAACGGATGATCGGGAACGCCTCCTTGGTCAGCGAGGTGAAGACCAGTTCGCCTTCTTCGCCCTCGGGCACCGGCGCTCCGGTGTGCGGGTCGATGACCTCGGGGTAGAAATGGTCCTCCCAGATCACCGGGCCATCCTTGGACTCGACACATTCGCTGGCCACGCCGGGCCCCATGACCTCGGACAGGCCATAGATATCGACCGCGTCCATGCCTGACAGACCCTCGATCTCGCTGCGCATGGCTTCGGTCCATGGCTCGGCGCCGAAGATGCCGATCTCCAGCGAGGTGCCGCGCGGGTCTTGACCCTGGCGCACGAACTCCTCGATGATGACCTGCATGTAGGACGGTGTCACCATGATGATGCGCGGCCTGAAATCCTGTATCAGCTGCACCTGCTTCTCGGTCTGGCCTCCCGACACCGGGATCACCGTACAGCCCAGCCTCTCGGCGCCGTAATGCGCGCCCAGCCCGCCAGTGAACAGGCCGTAACCGTAGGCCACGTGCAGCAAGTCACCGGCGCGCCCGCCGGCGGCGCGGATCGAGCGCGCCACCAGGTGCGCCCAGTTGTCGATGTCCTTCAGCGTGTAACCCACCACCGTCGGCTTGCCGGTCGTGCCCGACGACGCGTGGATCCGCGCCACCTGTTCGCGTGGCACCGCGAACATGCCGAACGGATAGTTGGCACGCAGATCCTGCTTGGTCGTGAACGGAAAACGCGTCAGGTCGTGCAGCGTGCGCAGATCGTGTGGGTGTACACCGGCGGCATCGAAGGCATGGCGGTAGTGCGCAACGTTGGCGTAGACATGGTGCAGCGTGGCCTGGAGCCGCTGCAACTGCAGCGCCGCGATCTCGTCGCGGCTGGCACGTTCGATCGGCTCGAGCAGGTCGGTCGGTGTCGTGTGTCGGGGCATGTTGGCCGGTCTCCTGGCTGGTGTGTCGTCGCGCCGCGCCACGGTGGGGACGCCACGCCGATTGTGGCAAAAACGCGTCAGGAATGGGCGTGTTCGCGGTCGAAGTCGATCATCAACCGGTCGGTGACCGGGTAACTCTGGCAACACAACACGAAGCCACGCGCCACCTCGTAGTCCTCGAGCGCGAAGTTGATGTCCATGTCGACCTCGCCCTGGACCACCTGCGCGCGACAGGTCGAACAGACGCCGCCCTTGCAGGAGTAAGGCATCTCGAGGCCGGCCTTGATGCCGGCATCGACCAGGTTGTCCTTGTTCTTGTCCATGACGAAACTGCGCCGCGTGCCATCCATCACCACCTCGACGGCGCACTGGCCACTGCCCTGTACCGGTGCACGTGGTGGCCGCACACGCCCGTCGTCGAGGAGCGTGCCGAACAGTTCGGTCTTGATGCGGGAGCCGTCCACGCCCTTGTCGCGCAACGCGCGCTCGGTGGCCTGCATCATGTCCCGCGGGCCGCAGATGAAGGCGGCATCGATGCCCGCCGGATCGATCCAGTGCTCCAGCAACTGGCAACACTTGCCGTAATCGATGCGGCCGTTGAACAGGTCGATGTCCTGCGCCTCGCGGCTCATGATCCAGACCAGGTTGAACCGGCCCAGACAGGTGTCCTTGAGATCCTCCAGTTCCTCCTTGAACATGATGGAGCTCGACGACCGGTTGCCGTAGACCAGCGTCACACGGGTGTGCGGTTCGGCCAGCAAGGTGG
>CAZADK010000157.1:1487-8367 GCA_964483855.1 uncultured Rhodoferax sp. | reverse complement strand
AAATACATCCGCCTGCTCTCGGGCAACAGCATCGACGTGGTGCTGGTCGAGCCGAACCGCGCCTTCGTCTCCTGCCCGATCTCCAACCTGGTGGTTGGCGGCGTGCGCCAGTTGGCCGACATCACCACCTCGTACGACGGACTGCGCAACCGGCACGGCATCACAGTGGTGCACGACACCGTCACGGCGGTCGATGCCGGCCGCAAGAGTGTGCGCCTGGCCGGTGGCACCGAGATCCGCTACGACACGCTGGTGTTGTCGCCGGGCGTCGATTTGCAGTTCGACGCCGTCGAGGGTCTGCGCCAGGCCCATGCGAACGGCCAGATCCTGCATGCCTGGAAGGCCGGTGCCGAGACGCAGGCGCTGTTGCAGCAACTGCAGGCGATGCCCGACGGCGGCGTGTTCGCGATCGCCATTCCCGAGGCGCCCTACCGTTGCCCACCCGGCCCGTATGAGCGGGCCAGCATGGTGGCGGCGTACCTGAAGAAGAACAAACCGCGCTCCAAGGTTCTGGTGCTCGATGCCAACCAGGACGTCACCTCCAAGGGGCCGTTGTTCAAGAAGGCCTGGGCAGACCTGTATCCCGGCATGCTCGAATACCGTGGCCAGCACAAGCTGGTCGCTGTCGATGCGCGCAACCGCACACTGCGGTTCGACTTCCAGGACGCGCAAAAGGCCGATGTGCTCAACGTGATCCCGCCCATGCGCGCCGGCGCTCTGGCGGTGCAGGCCGGGCTGGCGAACGCCAACAGTCGCTGGTGCCACGTCGACTTCCTGAATTTCGAATCGACCGCCGCGCCAGGCATCCATGTGCTGGGCGACTCGATCCAGGTGGCTCCCGCCATGCCCAAGTCGGGCCACATGGCCAACAACCACGCCAAGGTGGCGGCAGCAGCCATCGTGGCGGGCATCAAGGGTCTGGAGCGCAACACCAGCCCCATGCTCACCAACACTTGCTACAGCTTCGTCAGCGCGGACGAAGTCATCCACGTGGCCAGCGTGCACGAATATGTGCCGGCCGAGAAGACTTTCAAGGCGGTGGCAGGGTCCGGTGGTGTTTCGGCGGCGCGCTCCGAGCAAGAGGCCCGATATGCCATGGCCTGGGCCCGCAATATCTGGGCCGATACGCTGGCCTGAGAGCGCCGCCAGCCCTCGCGGCGGCTGCCAAACCGCATGAACGCCGCGCACCTGGCGCGACGCGTTCAGGGCTTGATGTAGGCGAAGCCCTGCTTTTGCAACTTGGCCAGCCGCACCACGCCCGACGGCGTGAAGTCCGCCTCCAGGATGAATTGCGACTTCTTCAAGTTGCGGTTGGCCAGCGTGATCTCGCAGATCTCGAAGTTGACGCCCCGAGCCTTGAGCGCGGCCACTGGCCCTGAGTACAGGGCGCCATTCTTGTCCTTGGCACCATCCATCATGAAGTCCACTCCCGTGGCGTGCGACACCACGGTGATCCTGGCCGCCGGATCGGTATCCAGGTGGTTCTTGATGTTGCGCAGGCCCCCCAGTGCCTGCTCCGCCGCATCGTTGATGTGGTAGACCACGGTGTCCTGCGCCAACGCCATCGTGCTCGCGCATCCCAGCACCAGTGCACCCGCCCATTTCCAAGCTGCCATGTCGTACTCCTTGTTCAATCGGTATTTGTTTTCATCCGGATTCACCCCAGCAACTCCAGCGCGTCGGTGATGGCACGAATGCCGGCACGTGCGCAGGAGTCGTCGGCGTCGCCACCAGGCCCGCCAGACACGCCAATGGCGCCGAGCACCGAGCCACCGCTCTCGATCACCTGGCCGCCTCCGGCGGCCAGCACGCGCGGATGGGTGCGCAAGGCGCTCATCGGCTTGCCGGCCTGCGTTTCTTCACCCAGGGATGCGGAGGCAGTCCGGAAGCTGGCTGCCGTCCAGGCCTTGTCGCTGGCAACACCGACGGTGTGGGCACCAGCGAACCGGTCGCGCAGCAACACCTGCAGGATGCCAAACCGGTCGACCACCGCCACCGTCACCTGGAAGCCTTGCCTGCGGCAGTCGTCGAAGGCTGCACGCGCTGCGGCAAACGCGGTTTCCGGCGTCATCAGCTTGATGCTGAAGGTACTGCTGCCTTGCGCCAGTGCGCCCGACGTCGCCGCGGCGAGCACGCAACTGGCGGTCAGCGTGCGCAAGCGCGGGATGGTGGATTTCGTGGGTTTCATCGGGAACTCCTCGGATGGTTGGCGCCCTGGCCTCAGGCTGCCATACCGGTGTTGCCCTTGACGCCGATCAGCTTGGGCATGTTCGGCTGGCGCGGTTTCACGTGACCGCCCCGGGATTTGAGCCAGGCCTCGACCACGTCCCATACCGGTTTGACGCCAGGCGCGTCGCGGGCCTGCGGAGCGACCGGCGCCCATCCGGCCACCTTGTAGGTCTTGCCGGACTCGATCGGCTTGCCGCCGAGCCGCATCTCCGAGATGCGGCTGCCCATTTTCTGTACCGGGTCGCAGGTATAACTGAGCCCGCCGACCCGCACCATGTCGCCGCCCTGCTGGTAATAGGGGTCGGGATTGAACAGGTTGTCGGCCACGTCCTCGAGCACGGTCTTGATGGTGTCCCCACGCATGTCGTTGACCGTTGCGTACGGGTAGGTGATGGCCAGCTGATCCATCATCAGTTCACGTGTGATCGTGGCGCCCGGCAACAGCGATGTTCCCCAGCGAAATCCCGGCGAGAAAGCAATCTCGGCACCTTGCACTTCCATCAGTGCATCGCAGATCAGCTGGTCCCACGAGCCATTGAAGTTGCCGCGCCGGTACAACAGACCGTCGGTCACGGCAAGTTTTTCGGCCAGCCTGGCCTCGTACGGCTGGCGCACACGCGTGATCAGCGCGTCCATCTGCGGATCGGCCTTGAGCTGGTTGGCGAATATCGGCAGCAAGCGATAACGAAAGTCTGCGACCTTGCCACCCTTGACGTCGAAGTCCATCACACCCAGGAACTTGCCGTTGCTGCCCGCGTTGGTGACCAGTGTCTTGCCGCCAGCATTGGACACCGGCACCGCCACCGGCACCCCGTCGTGCGTGTGGCCACCAAATATTGCATCGATGCCGCGTACCCGGCTGGCCATCTGCAGGTCGACGTCCATGCCGTTGTGGGACAACACGACCACGACCTGGGCGCCCTTGGAGCGCGTCTCGTCGACCATCTTCTGCATGTTCTCGTCCTGGATGCCGAAACTCCAGTCCGCCACCAGGTAACGCGGGTTTGCGATCGGTGTATACGGAAATGCCTGCCCGATGATGGCGCAGGAGACACCATTGATTTCCCGCAGCACGTAGGGTTTGAACACCGGGTCGCCGAAGTCTGTCGTCTTGACGTTTTGCGCCACGAAGTCGATCTTGCCCTGGAAATCTTTCTCGACGATCTCCTTGACGCGTTCCATGCCGTAGGTGAACTCCCAATGGCCGGTCATGATGTCGACACCGAGCAGCTTGCAGGCATCGACCATGTCCTGCGCGTGCGTCCACAACGAGGTTGCCGAGCCTTGCCAGGTGTCTCCGCCGTCAAGCAGCAACGAACCGGGCCGACTGGCCTTGAGCAGCTTGACCAGCGTCGCCAGATGCGCAAACCCGCCCACCTTGCCATAACGGCGCGCCGCAGGTTCGAAATCCAGGTAGGTGTATGCGTGGGCCAGCGCCGTGCCCGCCGGCACACCCGCGCGCTTGAGCAGGTGTTCGCCCACCAGGTGCGGCAATTGTCCGCGCATGGAGTCGATGCCGATATTGACGCTGGGCTCACGGAAATAGACCGGCTTGAGCTGCGCGTGGCAGTCGGTCATGTGCAGCAAGGACACATTGCCGAATGGCGCCAGGTCATACAGGCCCGCCTGCGCCGTGGCAGCATCGGCTTCGGCATACCGGCCCAGCCCCATGCCGGCCACCGACGCGGCGCCCAGCACCTGCAGGAAATCACGCTTGGACAAATTCATGAATCAGCAATCAATGATATGAATCGCGCAAACAAACCCGCACCGGCGCGGGTTTGCGTGCCGGGTTACTGGTTCACCGGGGATTTCGGATCCAGCAGCAGTGCCATCAGGTGCTTGAGCTGCGTCTCGTCCAGCATGCCGGCATGGCCGAAGCGCGGCATGGTCGAGCAGGCGTTGTAGGCCTTGGCGTTGTACAACTTGCCCCAGGTGTAGTCGACGATGGGCTTTGCCGCGGCACTGGACGGGTCGGTCACGCCGCGGATCTTGCCGTAGTTGTACAGGCTGGGGCCGATCGTGCCGTAGGAGATCTCTGCCTTGTCGATCTGGTGGCAGTTGTAGCAGTTGCCGCCATTGGCACTCGTGGCAACCGAGTTATCCGACCAGGTCATGCCGCGCCCGTTTTGCGCCAGCCTTTCACCGGCCTTCCAGTCACCCAGGAACTTGCCATCGGACGGCATCTTGACCGTCTTGAGATTGGCCGCCTCGACCACCTTGCCCAAGGCATCGGGCAAGTCCTTGCCTTCGGCCTTGGAACACTCGGCATTGGACGTGTCCTGCTTCAGCCGGTCGAGCTTGGCAATGCCCTGGTCGCGGAACGACGACTGCAGCATGGCGGCCAGTTTCGCGTCGTAGTCGACAGACGGCCCTGGTGCCGTGCATCCGGCCAGGCCTGTCAGCAGGCCGAGCGCGAAAATCGTGTTGATTCGGTTCTTGGTCATCTGTGTGCCCCCTTCAGCGTTTGATGGCTGGTGCGATCGATTCCGCACCTTTCGCGTTGACACCCATGTAAACACCCAGCGCGATCGTCACGTCCGACGCGTAGCCCGGGAACGGAAACCGCTGCTGGCGGAAGCAGTCATTCAAGCGACGCTGCATGCCCCACAGCTCGCCATTGCCGACCCGGTAGGCGGGCCAAGCGGCAAAACCGACGCCGTCGCCCGGGTTCTTCGTCAAATCGGGCAGGTCCTGCATACGGATGCGCTTGCCATCTTCGCCGTGGCAGGATGCACAGGAGAAATCATACGGTCCGGCGCGGTAGAAGAACGCCCGCTTGCCGACCTCGTACATGGTTTTCTCCTGCGCGTGGACCTGCGGCAAGCTGATCTTCATGCCGCGCGAGGAGGCGGACACATAGGCCACGAACGACTCCATGTTGGCCTGCTCGCCACGACCGAACGGGGTCTTGGCGATGGCCGCCGCGTCCAGTCCCTGCAGGGTTTCCATGCAGGTCAGCAGACGGGACTCGAGGTCCTGGACCCGGTTCGTATCGGCGAAGTAACGCGGCAACTGCACGAAGGCGCCCTTGACCTTGCCAGGCCCCATTCCGAGATCGCACTGCTCCAGCGATGCGTTCTTCGGGCCGCGCTTCTTCTTCCAGAGTTCTTCGCCCTTGGCTTCAAACAGGTCCGCCGGATTGCCGTCTTCGAGCATCTTGCGGTACTCGGCAATGCCATCGGCCGTCGACTTGGTCTGCGCCCAGGCAGACACGGTCGAGGCCAGCAAAACGGTCATGATCAATAGTGGCTTCATAGTCTCCTCTCGTTGGTATTCACGTGTGTGCGGATGCACTGCAGCACGGCAACTTTCCCCAATTGCCCGCCCATCAGGCGACGGCACATGCCCACGGTTTCACGAAACCGTTGCCTCGTCGGTACGCTTGTCTCCCTTGTTGTCGACCCAGGAAATCGTGACCTTGTCGCCTGCCTTGGCACCCTTGACCACGAACTGCAGGAACGGGTTCTTCGACACTGCCGGCCCCCACTGCGCCGTCATCACGGTATTGCCATTGAGTTGCGCCGCGACATGCTGGATGTACCAGGCAGGGATGACCTTGCCCGCGGAATCCTTGCGTTGCCCGGTTTCCATTTCGTGTGCCATCAGTACGCGGACGGTGGCGTTGCCACCTGCGGCTTGCGCGCGAATGCGCATCGGATCTGCCATGTTCTTTCTCCTGTGATTGGTATCGGATCGTGCCGAGGTTTCGGCCAGGGCTGCTGGCGGGTCAACCGCCGCAACCGCCCAGCGTGACCTTGACTTCCTTTTGGGCGAACAGCATCTTGCCGTCGGCCATCATCGCCACCGCATACACGTTGGACGACTGCCCCATCTTGACCCGGGTCGACACGTTGGCCTCGATGGCATCGCCGATGTCGAACATGGCGGCCATGACCGAGGGGTTCTTCTCGACCAGCAGCAGCAGGCGTTTGACGCCGGGCAAGCTGCTGGCGGCGCCGACCGGCACCACGGCACCGTTCTCCGCGATGTCGGGACCGGTGACGGTCACGTCCTTGCTTTCGACCGGTGCGCTGGCACCAAGCGCCTTCACCAGATCGGCCATGTTCTTGGCCTCGAATGCCGCAGTGTTGTAGGCGCCGGCCTGGGCCAATGCCATGCCGGGCAGCATGCCGACCGAGGCCAGCAGCGCAGCGACTTTGGCTGAGTGGAGGAAAACATCCCGACGAGTATGCATAACTGACTCCTTTATTCGCATATGCTAATTTACCAACACTATATCGACCCTAGGGAACTTCCCTAGGGTCGTCCTATTTGCGTGCACCTTCCATCAACCACTGGGCGATCTGCTTCGCCTCGCCGCCCGCGAGTGTCTGCGGCGGCATCGGAACCGCCCCCCAGACACCCGACCCCCCACTCTTGATCTTGCCGGCCAGATAGTCGAGTCCATCGGGGCGTGCCGCGTACTTCCGGGCGATCTCCTGGAATCCAGGGCCCAGGATCTTCTTGTCCATGCCGTGGCAGGCGACACATGCGTACTTCTGCGCCAATGCGATGGCGGCCCCGTCTGCGGCGCCAGCTTTCGTTGCCGGCGGTTTGGCCGGTGTGTTGGCGGCCGGCGCTGCAGCCGCCACGGCATCGCCAGCTGATACGGCCGGCGCCGTACCGGTGGCCGCAGCGGCCACGGTCG
>CAZADK010000157.1:0-1477 GCA_964483855.1 uncultured Rhodoferax sp. | reverse complement strand
CGCGCCGCGCTGCGGCCCGACCAGGCGATTTTGTTCGGCCAGGTTGCCATGGGCATTGCGTGCGAAATCCGGCAGAGTCGTGGCAACCAGGCGTGCCGGCGCACAGTCCTTCATGCAGGCAACCGCGGAGACATCGGGTTTGCGCGTACCCATCGTGTTGCCAGGCCACAATCCGTGATCGGTGGTCAGGCCATTGCGATTGGGCAGCATGCCCTGCACCTGCGACATGTTGCGGTCTGACAAGGTGAAACTCTCCGGCAGGACGCCGCCCAGGTTGAGCAGGTAGGCGGTCACCGCGTAGACCTCGTCAGCAGTCAGCGACTTCGGCGCATTCCAGGGCATGGCCCGATTGATGTAGTCCCACAAAGTCGACAGGTGCGCCAGTTTCATCATCGTGGTGCGGCCCGGAAATGCCCGGTCCGTCAACCGGGCCACCCGCCCGGTCTGCATGTCTTCCTTGGACGTGCCACCGGTCAGCGGCGAGAAAACCTCGTTGCTCTCGCCGAAGATGCCGTGGCAGGACGCGCACTTGCCTTCCCAGACCTCCATACCCTGCGCCACCGAACCCGAACCCCTGGGCAGGCCCTTGAAGTCGGGCCGCACGTCGATATCCCAGGCCGCCAGTTCGGCTGGCGTCGCCGGGCGACCGATCCCGGCATACGGCGTCGTAACCTGGGCCTGAGCCTGCACGTGTACCGCGGCGCCGGCCAGCACCAACAAACAAGCCGCCAGAAGCTCACGAGAGCTGGACATTCTTCACCTCCCCGCCCTCCTGCACCAGCCAGGTCTGCACCGCGTTGTTGTGGTAGATTGATCGCGAGCCACGCACGGCGCGCAGCTGACGGTAGGTGGGCTGGACATAACCGGTCTCGTCCATGGCCCGGCTCTGCACCAGCGCCGGCTTGCCATCCCACACCCAGTCGAGATTGAAACGCGTCAGGCACCTGGACATCACCGGCGACTCGAGCCGCGCAGTGCGCCAGTTGCGGCCGCCATCGACCGACACATCGACCCGCTTGACCTTGCCACGGCCGGACCAGGCCAAGCCGCTGATGCTGTAAAAGCCCTTGTCCAGCAGCACCTGGCCGCCCGAGGGCGTGGTGATCACGCTCTTGCATTCCTGGATGCTGGTGTATTGGCGATGCCGCCCGTCTGGCATCAGGTCGATATAGTGCAACACCTCGTCCTTGGTGCCGTAAGGCTTGTCGCCGACCTCGATGCGGCGCAGGTACTTGACCCAGCTGACGCCTTGAACACCGGGCACAACCAGGCGCAGCGGATAACCGTTCTCGGGGCGCAGCATCTCGCCATTTTGGCCATAGGCCAGCAGCACATCGCCGTTCTCGACCAGTTCCATCGGTATCGTACGCGTCATCGACGAGCCATCCGCGCCTTCGGCCAGCACGTAGCGGCCCTTGCGCGGGTCGACACCACACATCTCCAGCACCACACGCAAGGGCACACCGGTGAATTCGCT
>CAZADK010000156.1:0-8377 GCA_964483855.1 uncultured Rhodoferax sp. | reverse complement strand
CCGTGCTGTCCCTGCCTGGCGCGCACCTGCATCTGTATGGCAAGTTGCGCGCCAGCCGTGGCCGCAAGATGGGCCATCTGACGCTGACGGGGGTGACCCAGCAACAGGTGCAGGACACGGCCCGGCGCGCCGCACAGCTGCTGGGCATCACGCTGGCATGAGGGGGATTGCGCCATGCCGGTGATGGATGGGCGCGCGGTCGAGGCGGTCGCCGCCGCCGCGCAGTTGCTGCAAGCGGGCGAACTGGTCGGCATCCCGACCGAGACCGTGTACGGGCTGGCGGCAGACGCCGGCAACGACGCGGCGGTGGCGAAGATCTTTGCCGCCAAGGGGCGTCCGAGCGAACACCCGTTGATCGTGCATGTGGACGATGCCGGCAGGGGCGCCGATGGCGCTGCCTTCTTCGCGCAACGGATCCCGGCGGCGGCGCAGGCGCTGATGCAGGCGTTCTGGCCCGGGCCGTTGACGTTGATCCTGCCCCGGCGCGCCGCAGTCGGCCGGGCTGCCGCCGGTGGCCAGGATTCGATCGGCCTGCGCTGCCCCTCGCATCCGGTGGCGCAGGCCTTGCTGCATGCGTGCCGTGAACGCGGGGTGATGGGGCTGGCCGCGCCTAGCGCGAACCAGTTCGGTCGCGTGAGCCCGACCACGGCAGTGCATGTGCAAGGTGAGTTTGGCCCCGACCTGCTCGTGCTTGACGGGGGAGCCTGCGATGTTGGCATCGAGTCGACCATCATCGACTGCAGCCGCGGCGCGCCCGTGTTGCTGCGGCCGGGGGCGATCACGACCCGGCAGCTGGAACAGGCCTGCGGCCGCAAGGTACTGGACGCGCAGGACGCAGCGACCGAGACGCCGGCGCCGCGCGCCTCGGGCACCTTGCTGGCCCATTACGCACCCAAGGCCAAGCTTCGCCTGATGCCCGCCACCGCCCTGCAGACAGCGCTCGACATGCTCGGTGGCGACGTCAAGCCGTCTGCGGCGGGGCCAGTGATCGCAACCTACGCGCGTACTCTGTTGCGCAGCCGCTCCAGCGGTGTGTTGTCGCGGCGCATGCCGGACGATGCGGGCAGCACGGCCCGGCAATTGTTCGCGGTGTTGCGCGATTTCGACGACCAGGGTGTCCGGCTGATCTGGGTCGAGGAGCCGCCCGACGAGGCGGATTGGGATGGCGTGCGTGATCGCCTGCAACGCGCCTCGGCCGCCGGCTGACAGCGGCGCTGCCGTCGCCGCTCACGCGCTCAAGCCGCCAAACGGCGCCGGCTGGCGGCCAGGCCGGCCAGGGCCAGTGCGAGCAGGGCCAGGCTGCCGGGTTCGGGCACGGTCAGGGGCGGGTCGCCGGCGATCATGTCCTGGGCGTTCGGTGCCTCGAACACCATCGTGAAACGTTGCTCGAGTGAGGCGCTGGCGGGAATGGCCAGTGCGAACTGGTTCCAGTAAGTGGTCGTATTCGCCTCCAGGTTCCAGGCCTTGAAGCTGCCGGCATCCAGGTTCCAGTCGGCGGCGGTCTCGTAACGGCTTTCCCAGATGCCGAGCTGGATCGCGGCGCCCTGGTTGCGGTTGACCGGGCGCAGCCAGGCATAGGGGTCGTAGGCGCCGCCGGCGCTCATGATGGTGTTGACGGCACCCAGGAAGTCCAGTGTGCGCGCCAACGCGCCACCAAAATTGATGGTGTAGTCCACGACCCAGCCGCTGTTGATGCCTTCATAGACGTCATAACAATACATGAACAGGTCGTTCGGCCCATCGACGAAGATACTGGGGTCGGCCCCGACCAGGTTGGTCGCCGTGCCCTGGAAACGACCCGCCGCGGCATGAGCGGTGCCGCTGCCCGCTGGGTCCTGCAGCGGAAACTGAATTCGGACCGCGTCGTATCCGGAGCCTTTGAAGATGGGGTCGTCGAACGTTACCGTGACGGTGGCGGCCTGCCCCGTGGTGGCGACAACGGCCAGGGCCAGGGCCGAAAATGTTTTCTTGAGTGAGTGCATGTTTTTTCCAACGAGTGATGGTTGGATAAAGCACGAACCGGGCCAGGCCGTAAGTGTTTGAATTCGTGGACTATTTCACGTTTCCTTGCCGCATCGCGACAAACAGCTGTCGAAATTGACGACAGTAGTGTCGGATTTCGTTACACGCTGGGTTTGCCTTGGTTCCGGGCTTAAACGATTAGCTCTCACGCGCTGCCCGCGCCCATGGCAATTTCACTCGTCGCGGATCACCCATTCGAGCAAGGCGTCGAAGGCGGCCCGGCTGGCGCCGGCATTCGGGTGGTTGGCGATGGCCACCAGCACGTAGCGCCGGCCGCTGCTGGCGTGCACATAACCTGCGATGGCCACCACGTCACGCAGGCTGCCGGTCTTGAGATGGGCGCTGCCGGCGGCGCGCGAGCGGTTGCGGCGCATCGTGCCGTCGACACCGGCGATCGGCAAAGATGACATCAACTCGGGCATCAGCGGCGATTGCCAGGCCGACTGCAGCATGCGCGCCAGTGCCTGGGCGCTGATACGTTCACCGCGCGACAGGCCGGAGCCGTTCTCGAGCAGCGGCGGCTCCAGTTCGCCGAAACGCTCGCGCCACCAGTTGCGAACCACCTCGCGCGAAGCTTCGAACGATGCCGCGCCAGCGGCCACGCCCCCTGTGCCCTGGCCGCTCATACGCGCCGCGGGCAGGCTCAGACTGAGGAACAGCTGCTGCGCCATCACGTTGTTGCTGTATTTGTTGATGTCGCGGATCACTTCGGCCAGCGTCGGCGAGCCGATCTCGAACGCGGGAGTTGCGAGGCCCGCGGGCAGGGGCCCGTCGCGCACCGTGCCGCCGAGCTGGCCACCGACCTCGCGCCACATGCCGGCGACCGCCCGGGCCGCAAAACCGGCCGGCTCCGGGAACGCGATCGGCCAGGTGCGCTCCTGGCACGCCGCAGGATAGCTGCCGGCGAAGCGGATCCGTGTCGGGTCGGAGAAGTCGGCACGCAGGCTGCCACGGTAGTCGCCGCAGTCGCCGACCGAAAGCGGTACCGTGGCCGGCACCGTCACGCCGGACAAGGGCGGATTCGCGAGCACCCTGGCCAGGTTGTTCGCCCGGTCGACGGTGAAGGTCATCACGATCGACTTGTAGTTCAGCAGCAACGCATCGGGCGCGGCGTTGTAAGGCCGTAGTGGCTCGCCGTCGAAACCGCCGGGATCGAGCGGTGCCAGCGTAAAGGCGCTGCGGTCGAGCACGATGTCGCCAGCGATACGGTCGATGCCCAGGCCGCGGATGCGGCGCATCATCAGCCACAGCCGCTCGGCCACCAGCGTCGGATCGCCTTGCCCCTGGATATGCAGGTTGCCCGTCAACACGCCCTCGCGCACCGGCGCGTCCAGATAGACCGGCGTGCGCCAGCTGTAGGCCGGCCCGAGCAGGTCGAGGGCGGCGTAGGTGCTGACCAGCTTCATGACCGAGGCCGGGTTCATGGCGACCTCGGCGCGATGGCTGGCCCTTGGCGGCCTGTTGCCCTGGGTGTCCACGACCAGCACCGACACAGCGTCGCGCGGCAGTTTGGCGCGCGCCAGTGCGGCTTCGACTTCCGCTGGCAGGCCCTGTGCCTGCGCCCAGGCTGCCGCCATTGGTAGGCAGACCCGTGCAGTCCAGCGGGCCAGTCGCAGGAATTGGTGGCCGTGGTCGGCAGCGGGACGCAACACCGGTGGCCCATCGGATCGATACGTGGCGGACAACGGCATGGCGCCAGTCTACCGTGCGTGCCGGTTTTGCCCCGGGGTCCGGGCCCCATCCATGGCATCCGGGATAATCCCCGGATGCGCCCGATCCCGTTCCTGTCTGCCCGCGCAACCGGCATCACCGCCGCGCTGGTCACGACCGGGATCGTGTTCGGCGCGCGCACGGGACAAGCGCCGTCAATGGCAGCCGCGCCGGTTGCTGGCGCGGCGCCGTCCGCCCGTTCCGGGTCCTGAGGGACGAAAGCGCGATTCATGCAGCTGCTTGCACTCGATACCGGCACCGACCGCATGTCGGTGGCCGTGGGCCGATGGCGCAATGGCGGGTCGCTGCAAGCCTGGTCTGACCAGGCCGAGGGCGGCGCCCATGCCTCCAGCCGACTGATTCCGATGATCCGCGCGTTGATGGCCCAGGCCGGGCTTGCCTTCGCCGATCTCGACGCGATCGTGTTCGGGCGTGGTCCTGGCGCCTTCACCGGCTTGCGTACCGCTTGTGCAGTGGCTCAGGGGCTGGCGCTGGGCGCCCGTGCCGACGTCGAAGGGGCCGCACCGTTGCCGGTGCTGCCGATCGATTCGTTGATGGCGGTGGCCGAACAGGCGCGGATCGCGCATGCGAGCGACCGGCGGCCCTGGGATGTGCTGGCCATGCTGGACGCCCGGATGGACCAAGTCTATGTGGGCAGTTACCGCTGGAACGGGACGCAGTGGCAGGTGCTTGCGGCTGCGGCGCTGGCGCGGCCACAGGACGTTCCGTTCGTGCCCGGCCAGGTGCTGGCGGGTAATGTGTTCGACGTTTATGGCGCGCGCCTGCCGCCGGAATCGGCTGCAGCGCCCCGGATTGCCGCGCTGCCGCTGGCCAGCGCCATGTTGCTGCTGGCCCCGGTATTGCTGGCCCAGGGCCAGGCAGTCGATCCGGCCCTGGCCTTGCCGCTGTACATCCGTGACAAGGTTGCGTCCACCACCGCCGAACGGGCGGCGGCCAAGGCCGTATCGCAGGCGGCAGCCTCATGAGTGCGGTGCTCCGCGCCGGAGAGGCGCAATTGGAATCGATGGCCGGCGTCCACCTGCCAGAGGTGTTGTGCATCGAGCGGGCGGCGTATGCCCACCCCTGGTCGGAGATGAATTTCCGCGACGCGCTCAGCGCCGGTTACCAGGCGCAGATGCTGGTGGCCGACGGCACCGTGCTGGGTTATTTCATCGCGATGAAAGGCGTCGATGAAGTCCACCTGCTCAACATCACCGTCAATCCGGCCTACCAGGGCCAGGGCTGGGCCCGAATGATGCTTCAGGCGCTGACCCTATGGGCGCGTGGCCAGGGTGCCCAATGGTTGTGGCTGGAAGCGCGCGTGGGCAATACACGCGCGATCCAGGTCTACCAGAGCCAGGGTTTCCGCCGCGTCGGCCATCGCAAGGCGTATTACCCCGCCGACAACGGCAGCCGCGAAGACGCCATCGTCATGAGTCTCAAGTTATGAGCGCCGCCGGGCCGCTCCCAAGGTGCTCGCACCGCAGCCCGCAGGGCGCAGGTGAACCCGTTGCCGCCGCCGGGCCGCTCCCAAGGCGCTCGCACCTCAGCCCGCAGGGCGCAGGTGATCCCGTTGTCGCCGCCGGGCCGCTCCCAAGGTGCTCAGCCCCGCAGCTCGCAGGGCGGAGGGTTGTCCAGTGAGCGCGCCCGAGCACGACCAGGGCTCGACGCGTCGTGCGTTGCAAGCGGCTCCAGCGCCGGGCTTGCAACTGGATCGACGCCGGCGCGCCATGCTGGCCGAAATGAAGATCCCATTCTGGTGGCCCGAGGCTGCTGCGGTAGCGGAGCCTTCACCGGGGAGGTCGGTTTCTGCCCAGGAGGCGCCTGTGCCGGCCCCGTTCGCAATACCCATCGCACGGCCGGCCGCCGCGCCGGCAGGGGCGGCGCAGGGGGCCACGCTTGAAGCCGCGCCGCGCGCCGACGCTGCCAGGCCAATGGCCGAGGCGGCCATCGAACGCATGGACTGGGCGCAGTTGCGCGCTGCGGTCTCCGGTTGCAGCGCCTGCGCCCTGTGTGAAGGGCGCAAGCGGCCGGTGTTCGTCGCCGACCCCTTGCCGGCGCAGGCCGACTGGCTGATCGTCGGCGAACCACCCGACGAACACGAGGAACGTGCCGGCGCGCCGTTCGTCGGCGCCACCGGACAACTGCTCGACGCCATGTTGCGCGCGGTGCAGGTGAGCCGGGACGGACAGGGCAGCGCGGGCGCGCGCCTGACGCCAGTCGTGAAATGCCGCCCGGCTGCAGTGCGCAATCCGACCCCGGACGAACTGGCGCAATGCGCCGCCTACCTGTGGCGCGAGATCGCATTGACGCGGCCCAGGGTCATCGTCGCGATGGGGCGTTTCGCCGCCTTGTCGCTGCTGGGCCGCGACCATCCGGAACTGCTGCAGCTGCCGTTCGGCCAGGTGCGCGGAAAACTCTACCGTATCCGGGGCGTTGCGGTCGTCGTCACCTACCATCCCTCGAAACTGCTGCGCGCGCCGCTGCACAAGGCCCAGGCCTGGGCCGACCTGTGCCTGGCGCGCGCCCAGGCTCTCTTGCCTCCATCGCCGTCATCATGAACTTCATCGACCAACTCGCCCACGCCGGCAGCCGCAACGATTCCATGCTGTGTGTGGGGCTGGACCCCGAACCCTCGCGTTTTCCGGGCACGCTGCGCGGTGATACCGGCAAGATCTACGATTTCTGCGCCGCCATCGTCGATGCCACCGCCGACCTGGTCGTGGCATTCAAGCCGCAGATCGCGTATTTCGCCGCGCACCGGGCCGAGGCCCAGCTCGAGCAGCTGATGGCCCACATGCGCCGCGCAGCACCGGATGTGCCGGTGATCCTGGATGCCAAGCGCGGTGACATCGGTTCGACCGCCGAGCAATACGCGATCGAGGCGTTCGAGCGGTATGGCGCCGACGCCGTCACGTTGTCGCCGTTCATGGGCTTCGATTCGGTGCAGCCCTATCTCAAACACCACGGCAAGGGCGCGTTCCTGTTGTGCCGCACCTCCAACCCGGGCGGCGACGACCTGCAGAACCAGCGCCTGGCCAGTGTCGAAGGCCAGCCGCTGTTGTACGAACACGTGGCGCGGCTGGCGCAGGGCCCCTGGAACACCAATGGACAACTCGGGCTGGTGGTGGGCGCGACCTATCCGGCCGAAATTGCGCGGGTGCGCGAACTGGCGCCGACCTTGCCGCTGCTGATCCCCGGTGTCGGCGCGCAGGGCGGCGACCCGGCCGCGACGGTGCGTGCCGGTTGGCGCGGCAACAGCGATGGCCGCGGCAGCGGGCCCATCGTCGTCAATTCGTCACGTGCCATCCTGTATGCGTCGTCCGGCGCCGATTTCGCCGCTGCGGCACGCGCCGAAGCGCGGCGCACTCGAGACGTTTTGCAGGCCGCGCGCGGCTGATTTCCGGGACCTGGCCCCTGCGCCGTCACGGGCGATCGATGCGCCCGCCGACTATGATGTTTCGGGTCCGGCGCAACTGGCCGCGCCGGTGAGTACAACTGCGGAGCATTGGCACCATGCAACAACAGCCCAGCGTCTTTGCGGACACCATCGCCTGGGACGGTGACGCAACCAGCAAGATCCCTTTCGGCGTCTACACCAGCGAGCAGCTGCACAAACGCGAACTGGATCGCTTTTTCTACCGCAAGCACTGGAGCTACGTCGGCCTGGAGGCCGAGATCCCGAACCCCGGTGACTTCAAGCGTACGGTGGTTGGCGAGCGTTCGGTGATCCTGGTGCGCGACAAGGACGGCGCGGTCAAGGTGGTGGAGAACGTCTGCGCGCACCGCGGCATGCAGTTCTGCCGCGAGCGCCACGGTAACCGCACGGAGTTCATCTGCCCCTACCACCAATGGAGCTATACGCTGTCGGGTGAATTGCAGGGCGTGCCGTTCCGGCGTGGCGTGCGCCAGGACGGCAAGATCAAAGGCGGCATGCCGGCGGACTTCAAGCTGGAGGAGAACGGCTTGACGCAGCTCGAGGTCGCCTGTCGCGGCGGCGTGGTGTTCGCGTCGTTCGACCACGATGTCGAATCCCTGGAAGATTACCTGGGGCCGGTCATCCTGGGTTATTTCGACCGGCTGTTCAATGGCCGCAAGTTGAAGATCCTGGGCTACAACCGCCAGCGCATTCCGGGCAACTGGAAGTTGATGCAGGAGAACATCAAGGACCCGTATCACCCGGGTCTGCTGCACACCTGGTTCGTGACCTTCGGCCTGTGGCGCGCCGATAACAAGTCCGAACTCAAGATGGACCGGCACCACCGGCATGCGGCGATGATCTCGACGCGCGGCCAGTCCGGCAAGGCCGATCAGGTGACGCAGGTGTCGAGCTTCAAGGAAAGCATGCAGCTGCACGACGACCGTTTCCTCGACATCGTGCCCGAGGCCTGGTGGGGCGGCCCGAGCGCGGTGATGACGACGCTGTTCCCCAGTGTCATCTTGCAGCAGCAGGTCAACAGCGTGTCGACGCGGCATATCCAGCCCGACGGGCATGGCGCGTTCAATTTCGAGTGGACCCACTTCGGATTCGACGACGACGATGCGGCGATGACGAAGCGCCGCCTGCGCCAGGCCAACCTGTTCGGACCGGCCGGGGCGCATCGTCTGCGAGACGAACTATGCGGTGTTTCGCACCAAGTTGTCG
>CAZADK010000155.1:3449-8393 GCA_964483855.1 uncultured Rhodoferax sp. | reverse complement strand
TTCGAGCGCGGCCTGTGCCGAGGCTTCGAGCCGCGGGATCGTCATCGACGAACAACACGGGCCCGCCCAGCACCACGGATTCCGGCGCCTGCCCCGCCGCCCGCCTGCAATGGGAGTGCAGCTGCTGGCAGTTAGGTCGTGATCCGCGCAAGATTGCGGTATTTTTCCGCAAATGCGCCCCGGCAAAAGAGGGGGTTGACCGCGTTTTGTCGTTTTCCTGGCGCTTTTTTGGCGCGATGATGCGGTGTTACCTTTGCTGACGAACCCCCGGGCACGCTCCGAGAACGTGGCCTTCGTCGGTCGGCGCCGGTGACACGGTATGCATCGATGCCCATCTCTCGCCCGGAGTGGGTCGACACGGCAGTGAAATCCGGGCTCAGGGGCGCTGCATCCGGGCTGGGCAGTGCAGGTGGGAGAGGCAAGACAATGTTCAAGATACCTGGGTTATTCGGACATGCGCGGCGCGGTGCACACGCACCTGCAGCCCCAACGGCGAAAACGTCTCAGCCGCCGCATCGGCGCAGCATTCTGTTCGAGAGCCTGGAGCCGCGTTTGCTGCTGTCGGCAGACCTCGTGCCCGAAGTGGCTACCAACTTGCAAAGCGGCCTGAATCAGTTCCGCGACTGGACTGCGGCGCTGGCAAGTTACCAGCAGCTCGGGCAACAGTTGCCGGTGGTCAGCACCGCGCTGGGCAGCGCGGTCGATTTGTCGGGCTGGTTGCAGACCAAGTTGATTGACCCGGTGCAGACCTATCTGTCCGGCGCTGGCAACAAGACCACTGATGGCCTGGTCGGCGCGCTGGCCGGAGTCACCGGCCTGTCGGCGGTCTCGGGTGACCAGTACGGCAACGAGATCCGGTTCGACCTGGTGCTCGACGCCAGCCGTACGCTCGGCGGTATCGACCTGGCCATACCGCAGACCGCCAACGGCATGGCGATCACCGCCAGTGGCGGCGCGCTGGACTTGAGCGCCAGCATGCACCTGGATTTTGCGTTCGGCGTCGACCTCACGCCCGGCCTGTCGGTCAACGATGCGTTTTTCCTGCGCTTCGACAGTTTCAGCCTGTCCGGCGACATCCATGCGAGCGGCTTGAACTTTGCAGTCAGTGTCGGTTTCCTGGGCGCCAGCATCGCCAATGGCAGCGTCAACATGGACGCCGATCTGCAGGTGCAGATCGCCAATCCGGACGCGGACCCGGCCGGTTACGTGACGCTGGGTGAGTTGCAGGGCACCTCCTTGCAGAATCTGGTCACACTCGATGGCAGCGCGGCCAGCGTCAGCGCCAGCCTGCCGATCACGATTGCAGCCTTGGGCAGTTTCAACCCGGGTTCGGTGCAAGTGGCAATTGGCGGCAATCCGTTCACCGGCGCGGCAGTCAACCTGACCGGCGCCAACGCGCTCGAGGTTGCCAACTTCGGCCGCCTGACGCCCTTCGCGGTAACGATCGCGCTCAACCGCGTGGCCCAGTGGCTGCAGGACATCGGCGGCTCGTCCAGCGTATTCGGACAAGACATGCCGTTTGCCGACGGCGTGAAGTTCAGGGATGTGCTGGATTTCTCCACCGCCTTGAAGCAGGTGGTCACCGCAAACCTGCAGTCCTCACCCGGTGTGCCCGATTTCGACAATGCCCAGCAGTTTGCCGACCGCCTGGGCACCTTGCTGGGCCTGACGCCAGGCGCCATTGCCGCGGGTTACAACACCTCGACCAACCACCTGACTTTCTTTTTCCGGCTCGACCACGCCTTTGCGGACCTGACCGCGCCGGTCGGCCTGAACCTCAACCTGGCGCCGCTCGGCGGCTTGAACACCAGCAGCACCTTGAGCGTGGCGGCCGACGGCCGCCTGCAGTTCACGCTGGGTTTCGACCTGTCGCCGTTCGAGGCGATCGTGCTGGGCAATCTGGTGCTGCCCGCCAACGGGGTGCTGTCGGACGATGCGTTGTTCCAGGTCGCGGTCAACGGCGCCGCGCCGGTGGCGGTCGGCGTGGCGCGCCAGGCCGGCAATACCAACCGCGGCCAACTGGTGGCCAACATCAACACCGCGCTGGCCGGCGCCGGCCTGAGCGGCGTGACCGCGTCGCTGGTGTCCAACAAGGTCCAGTTCAAGGCCACCGGCGACATGTTCGGCGCCAGCCTGACCCTCTATGTATCCGACCCGGCCACCAACCCGGCCAAGACGCAATTGGGCCTGAACGAACTCATGGCGGACACCGCCACGCCGGTGTCGCAGGCCTTCGTGCGCGACTTTCGGGTCACCGGCCATGCCCAGGTCAGTGCCGCCGACATCGACGCGTCCGCCAGCTTCGGGTTCGTGGGTGTGAACATCGTCAATGGCACGGCCAGTGCCGACGCCACGGTGCAGGTGCTGGTGCGCAATCCGGCCGCCACGACGGCACCGGTGCGTATCGGCGACTTCTTCGACGCCATCACCAACATCGGCACCTGGGCCGTGCCCACCACCACCGGTACCGCCTCGGCCAGCCTGCCGATTCAGGTGCAGGGTGGCATTCTGCCGCTGGGGCCTGACCCGCGGGTGCTGTTGAACATGACCAACGTGTTCAACCCGGCCACGCTGAGCCTGACGTTCCCGGACCTGACCGCGCTGCAGAACTACCGCAATCTCAATTTCAGCACCGTGCTGGCTGGGTTGACACAGTTCACCAACTACCTGAACACGGTGGAAGGCTTCTCGTTCCTGAACCTGGATCTGCCGGTGATCGACAAAAGCGTCAGCGACCTGCTGACCTTCATTCCGCGCTTCAATGCCGACATCGCCGATCTGCAGTTGCTGGGCGCGCCCACGCTGCAGGCGCTGGAATCGCGCATCGAGGCGGCCTTCGGCCTCAACGCGTCCGACCTGTCGATGACCTTTGCTGGCAACGACCTGCGTTTTGCGCTGCACCTGTCCGAGAGCCTGCCGGCGCAATACCAGAACCTCAATCTGAACCTGAACCTGTCTCAGCTTGCGGCTTATGTGCCGGGTGGGGTGCCAGCATTGAGCGGGGTCGGCAACCTGCTCGACGTGGGCGGCAGCGCGGACCTGTCCGTCACTGGCAGCGCGGTGATGGATCTGGTGTTCGGCTTCGACATGGCCAACCCGACCACGCCGCGTGCCTACATTCACGATGATTCCAAGATCGGCCTGCAATTGAAGGTGCTGGGCAGCAACCTCGATTTCGATGCGGCGGTGGGCCCGCTCGGGCTGTTCATCCGCGATGGCGTGGTCAACCTGGGCAATGGCGTGGGCGGACCGGCCGCGTTCGGCGTCGCGTTCAAGCCGGTCAGCGGCGACCGCTGGTACAGCAACCAGTGGAACACGTCGATCCTCACCACCACCCTGGTGGGCCAGGCCTCGGCGACGCTGCCGGTGTATTTCCCGCTCGTTGCCAATTACGCCGGCGACATTGTGCTGAACATCGCCAATCTGGGCAACATTGCCCAGTCCACCACGCTCAGCGGCCCGAATCTGGCGGCCGAGATCGGCTCGATCGATTTGTTCAGCGATCTGGGCAGCCTGATCCAGGGCATCGACCTGGTGTTGTCCGGTATCGAGGATGCGCTCGATGGCGAGGCCTTTGGCATCAAGCTGCCGATCGTCGGCGACAACCTCAAGGATGCCGCCAACTTCATGACCGACCTGCGCACGCAGATCGTGCCGAAACTGCAGGCGGCGTTTGCCGGCGGTGACAAGAGTGCGCAGATGGTGCGCAACGCCCTGTTCGACGTGCTCGGCAACAGCGATCTGCTGGGTAATGGCGGCGGTTTCCTGAACATCATCCTGGACCGCAATGGCGATGGCGTGATCGACGCCAACGATATCGAGGTGCTGAGCACCGGTGGTGCGGGCAATGTGAGCCAGGTGCAGTTCAACCTGAAGATCGGCCAGACCTACACCGCGTCGCTGCCGATCGGTTTCGACATCGGCCTGCCCGGTCTCGGGCTGCAGGCCAGCGACAACAGCGCGGTGCAGGTCGCCTTTACCTATGGGCTCGACATCGGCTTGGGTGTCAGCCGCACCGACGGTGTCTATTTCGATACCTCGGCGGCCAATGAATTGTTCGTCGAGGTCGAGGCCACGGTGCCCAACATGGCCATCGGCGGCGAACTGGCGTTCCTGCGCGTACGCATCGAGGATGATGATGCCGACCCGACCCGCCTGACGGGTAGTTTTGCGATCGACCTCAAGGACCCGGTGGGCAGCAACAACCGCCTCACCTTCAATGAACTGGCGGGCGGGCTGAACTTCGCCCAGGTGGTGGACGTCGCGCTGAACCTGCAGGCCGAAGCCAATCTGGATCTGACGCTGGGCGTGGTGGGCTCCAGCGACGACGTGGCCAGCGAAGCCTACTTCAACACCAGCTTCCCGCAGCTGGAGGCGGATTTCCATCTGTTGTGGACCTTCAACCCGCAGAGCGGTCTGCAGGGTAACCTGCAGGACGTCAGTTTCAACAACGTGCGGCTGGACCTGGGGCAGTTTCTGTCCACCATCGTGACGCCGATCGTCAATACGATCAACCCGATCCTGGAGCCGGTACGCCCGGTGCTGGACGTGCTCAACGCGCGTATTCCGGTGATCTCGGACATCACCGGCAGCAACGTCACCTTCATCCAAATGGCCAGCTTGCTGGCGCCCGAACTGGTGTCGCCGGAAGCCGCGGATTTTGTTGCCGCTGCCGGACAGCTGGTGGACTTCCTCGATCGGCTGGACACGCTCGATAGCGGCACCTTCCTGGACTTCGGCAGTTTCAACCTGAACAACCTGGGCGCGGGGCAGAACCTGCGCCAGGGCAGCGTCAATTTCGCCGGCCTGGACTTCAACGCCCGGCGCATCGACCCGCTGCAGGCGCTGGCCGACCAGCTTGCCAGCAAGACCCCCGGTTTCAAGGATGCCAAGGACGAGATCAAGGGCAAAGGTGGTTCCGGTTTTGCTTTCCCCCTGCTGGAC
>CAZADK010000155.1:1898-3439 GCA_964483855.1 uncultured Rhodoferax sp. | reverse complement strand
GCTGGACGACCCCACACTGGCGTTCAAGCTGCTGCTGGGCCAGGACGTGGATATCTTCCGTTACGACATGCCGGAGTTCAGTGTCGGCTTCGACATCGAACAGGCGTTCGGCCCGGTGTATGCACCGCCGCCCGTGTTCGTGACCCTGGAGGGTGGCCTGCGCGTCGGCATCCGTTTCAGCTTCGGTTACGACACCAAGGGCATCCGCACCTTCGCCGAGTCGATCCAGGCCGGTGCGCAGGACGAGCGCCTGTTGCTTGATGGTTTCTTCATCGCCGACACGTACAACGTGAACGGCAAGATGGAAGACCTGCCCGAACTGTTTCTGGAGGCCCACATCGGCGCCGGCGTACGTGTCAGCGCGGTGATCCTGTCGCTTGAGGTCGAAGGTGGCATCTTCGCGGGGCTCGGGCTGAATCTGCACGACATCGACGGCGACGGCAAGATGCGGTATGGCGAATTCCTGGAGCGTATCCAGGGTGGCGGGCCGATCTGCGTGTTCGACTTCGAGGGTGAATTCGGCGCCTATCTCGAACTCGAACTGCGCATCGGTCTGGACCTCGGACTCTTCTTCGTCGGCGTCACGATCCCGATCGAGATCGCCCGTGTCACGCTGGTGAGTTTCGAGATCGAATGCGACGTGCCGCCGCCGATCCTGGCCACGCTCAATGAGAGTGATGGCACCTTGCAACTGAACATGGGCGACCGGGCCATCTACCGGGTCCATGGCGACACCTTCGACGGCGACGAGTCGTTCAAGGTCACGGCCGTCGGCGGCGAGTCGGTGCTGGTGGAGGCGTTCGGATTCACCCAGCTTTACGGGTCGCTACAGGACGTGGCGCCAGGAGATCCGCCCCACCATGCGGTGACACGTATCCTGGCCAACGGCAACAACGGCGACGACGTGATCAGCATCGATCCCGGTGTGCTGGTGCCGGTGGAACTGCGCGGTGGCGACGGCGAGGACATCGTCATCGCCGGCGGCGGAGCGGCCTTCATCCAGGGTGGGGCCGGGCGCGACACGCTCAAGGGCAGCAGCAAGGACGACCGCATCTATGGCCACGGCGAATCCGGCGTTGGCGACGACAACGCTGCCGATATTCTGGTCGGCCGAGGCGGCAACGATCAGCTGTATGGCCAGGGCGGCGACGACTTCCTCGATGGTGGTGCCGGCAACGACCAGCTATACGGCGGCGACGGCAGCGACGACCTGTTCGGCGAGGCGGGTGACGATGCGCTGTATGCAGGCGCGGGCAACGACCGCCTCTACGGCGAGCAGGGCAAAGACACGTTGTCGGGTGAATCCGGCGCCGACTGGTTGTATGGCGGCGCCGGTGACGACGTGTTGTACGGGCACGGCATCAGCAGCACACCCGACGACGGCGCAGACGACATCCTGTATGGCGACTTCGGAGCGGGTCATATCGGCGCGCAGGACCGGATGGGTGGCGACGCCGGCAACGACGTGCTGCTTGGGCAACTCGGCGACGATTTCCTCTCGGGCGAGGCGGGTGACGACGAAGTTTTCGGCGGCGGCGGCG
>CAZADK010000155.1:0-1888 GCA_964483855.1 uncultured Rhodoferax sp. | reverse complement strand
CATCGACACCATCCACGGCGGTGACCACGACGACCGAATCCACGGCGACAGCGGGAACGACCTGCTGTACGGTGATGCCGGCCGCGACGCCATATTCGGCGGCACCGGCGACGACTTCGTTCTGGGTGGCTCCGGAAACGACACGGTGCGAGGCCAGGAGGACGACGACACGATCTTCGGGGAAGCCGGCGACGACCAGCTGTACGGCGATACGGGCGAAGACCTGATCTATGGCGGCAGCGGTGCCGATGAGCTGGTCGGTGGAGCGCAGGACGACCGCCTGTATGGCGGCACGGACAACGACCTGCTGCACGGCAGCGGCGGCAATGACCTGCTCGACGGCGAAGGCGGCGACGACCAGTTGTTCGGCAACTCCGGACTGGACCGGCTGTATGGCGGCGATGGCAACGACACCTTGTCGGGCAATGAGGACGACGACCAGCTGCTGGGCCAGGACGGTAACGATCAGCTGTTCGGCAACGACGGCAACGATCGGCTGTACGGTGGGTTCGGCAACGATGTGTTGTCGGGCAACGATGGCGACGACCATCTGCTGGGCGAAATGGGCGACGACTCCTTGTTCGGCCATGCCGGTGATGACCTGCTCGAGGGCGGCGAAGGCGCGGACCTGCTCGTCGGCGGTGAAGACAACGACGTCTTGCTGGCTGGTATCGGCCTGGGCAAGATCCTTCATGGTGACGCCGGCGACGACATCCTGGTGGGCGCGGACAGCGGCGGCAACGACGACGACCTGTTCGATGCCACCTACCGCGGTGATCGCCTGTATGGCGGCACCGGCAACGACCGCATCTGGGGCCTGGGCGGTGCCGACCTGATTGAAGGGGGTGCCGGAGACGACGTAATCTGGGGCGGCGAACACGGCGACCTGCTGCGCGGCAACGACGGCAACGACCGTGTCCACGGCGGCTTTGGTGAGGACTGGTTGTACGGCGGCGAAGGGGGAGACTTCCTGGATGGCGGCTTGAATGCCGACCATCTATACGGCGAGGCGGGTGAAGACGAATTGCAAGGTGGTGGGGGCAACGGCGATTGGCTCTCCGGGGGTGACGATGACGACGTGCTGCGTGGCTCGGACGATGGCGCCGACACGCTGCATGGCGATGCCGGCCGCGACCGCCTGTACGGCAACGGCGGCAATGACATGTTGTACGGTGGCACCGGTGACGACATCATGGAGGGCAATGCCGGGGACGACCTGCTGTTCGGCGGCGCCGGCGCCGACGTGATGCTCGGCGGTGCCAACCACGACGTGTTGTACGGGTTCAGTTTTATCGCCGCCGGCGACGACGACGCCCCCGACCGGTTGTACGGCGATTTCGGCACCAATGGCAACGAGGCCGGGTCGGGCGACGACCAGCTTTTCGGACAGGGTGGCAACGACCTGCTGTACGGGGAAGGCGGCGACGACCTTATTCAGCTCCTCGGGACGGTGGCCAACGGTCTGAACCAGGCGGAAGCAGGCGGCGGTGCGTCCAACGTGGTGGACTACGGCGCCGGCGAAGTCGGGTCGATGGACGCCTTCACCCCGCCGTTTCCCACGCTCGGCCCGATCACCCTCAACACCCGCGACGATCCGCTGGCTCTGGCCAGCCTGCCGACCGGCCCGGACGCACGCGGCGTGTGGCGCGAACTATCGGGTTCTGCCAGCGGCGGCGGTGTATCCGGTGGTGTCGGCCTGGCGCTGGAGCCCAGCGTGGCAACCGACGCCTCCGGCCGGCCGGTGGTGGCCTGGGCCGATGCGCGCAACGGCAACTTCGAAATTTACGTGTTGCGGCACGATGGTTCGGCCTGGCAGATGTTGGGTGACAGTGCGCAAGGCGGCGGCGTCAGTGCCTCGGCGGGCAGCTCGCGCCAGCCTGCACTCAGC
>CAZADK010000154.1:4284-8395 GCA_964483855.1 uncultured Rhodoferax sp. | reverse complement strand
ACTGGCGCGCGGTCTGGATCATGCCGACCATGGTTTCGATCGGGCTCACATTGGAGCCTTCCAATGCACCGCTTTGCAGGCGTGCTAGCGGGTTGGTGGGCAGCGGCGCTGCGTCGGCGGTGCGGAACAGGCCGTCGTCGCTGCGCCTGAGTGGATCGTCCGCCGTGGGAGTTGCCATCTTGAGGCGGCCGACGACCGCCGTGGGCTGGCCGGCCACCTTGGCGCTGATGTCGCCATTGGGCGCGATCGAGATCTCGCCGCCAGCCGGTACCACGAGTGGCGCACTGCCATCGGAGAACACGGTCAAGCCGGTGACGGTCTGCAAGGTACCGTCCGGGCCGATCTGCAGCGAGCCGGCGCGGGTGTAACCTTCGGTGCCGTCCAGGCCCTGCACCGCGAACCATTCGTTGCCGGAGGCCCGCACGTCCAATGCGCGGCCGGTGGTCTGCGACGGGCCGGGTGCATCCAGGTGGCCCGACGTGGCCTCGAGCGCAAACACCCGGGTTGTTGCGCCGTCGCCGCGCAGCGGCACCGCGCGGTAGGTCGACAACTCGGCTCGAAAGCCGTTGGTCGATACATTGGCCAGGTTGTTGGACAACACGGACTGCCGGTGCGCGGCTGCCGTGGCCCCGGTCATCGCGGTGTAGACGAGTCGATCCATGGCGTGGCCTTGTCAGGGTTTCAGTGCGTGAACGCTCAGCGCAGCTGGGTCAGCGTGGACAGGACCTGGTCCTGTGTCTTGATGGTCTGCGCGTTGGCCTGGTAGGTCCGCTGCGCGGTCATCATGTTGACCAGCTCGGCGGTCAGGTCGATGTTCGACTCCTCCAGCGCGCCGGCGCGCAACGCGCCGAACTTGCCCACGCCAGGCGCGCCGACGGTGGGCTGGCCCGATTCGACCGTCTCGACCCAGTTGCCGTTGGCGGTCGGGCGCAGCCCTTGCACATTGCGGAAGTCCGCCAGCCCAATCTGGCCGGCTGCCTGCGTCTGGCCGTTGGAGTAACGGGCCTTGATAACGCCGTCGTCGCCAATGGACAGTGCCACGAAATCGCCCGGTGCGTAGCCGTCCTGTACCAGGTCGGTAACGGCAAAGGCTGTCGCATATTGCGTGGCCTTGCTGATGTCCAGCGTGGCGTTGAAGGTGCCGATGGTCGGGTTGGGCGATACCAACCCGATCGTTGGCAAGGCGGGCGCGCTGCTGGTCAGCTGGCCGTTGGCATCGAAGTTCAGTGTCGCCACGGCGGACGCGGTGGCGGCGGCATCCGAGGCCGGATCGGTGTAGACCTGCCACGTGTCGTTGGCGGTCTTGCGGATGTAGATCGAGGTGGCGATGGCCGAGCCCTGCGAGTCGTACACATTCAGCGACGTGCCGTAGGTGGTCAGCGGGGTCGGCGGAACCGGCGTGTTCCAAACTGGTGCGGCAGCGTCCAGGTTGAACTCGGCCATGATGGAGGAGGTTGCGCTCGCAGGAATCGGACCTCCGGTGGGCAAGGTCATCGGTTGCAAGGTGCTGCTGGTGGCCACGCCGTCGATCGAGGTTGGATAACCCATCAACTTGGCCTTGGCGTTGGTCACGATGTTGCCTTCGGTGTCGAGCTTGAATTCGCCGGCACGGGAGTAAGCCGCGGAACCGTCGGGCAAGGTCAGCCGGAAGAAGCCGGCGCCGTTGATGGCGATATCCAATGGGTTTCCGGTGACGTTCACCGTGCCCTGGGTGAACTGCTGCGATACGGCCGCGACCTCGACGCCGATCCCTTCGGTGCGACCGGCAGAGGCGATCGTCGATGCGGCGACGATCTCGGAGAATTCGGCTCGCGCCACCTTGGCCCCGATGGTGTTGGCATTGGCGATGTTGTTGCCGATCACGTCGAGGTTGCGGCTGGCGGCATGGAGGCCGGAGAGTCCAGTTTGGAATGACATGGTGTGGTTCCTGGGGATGAGGCGAGTGCGGAATGCGGGAAAAACCGGTGTGCAGAAAGCGGCTAGAAAATCGTCTTGACCGTGTCGTAACCGACGTTGCCCAGGCCACGCAATTGCACCAGCATGGCGCCGTTGTCCGAACCCACCGAGGCCACCTGGTCCTGCACCAGGGTTCGGTGGGTGACGATGGCACTGCCCTTGCTGGCAGTGACGCGATAGGTCAGCCCTTCGGCATGGGTATGCGACTTGGCGTCCCATTCGAACGGTTGGCGCCCGGCACCCAGCGCGCCGAGGTTGAAACTCTCGATGACCTGGCCGCCGGAGGACAGGATGTCGACCACGACCTTGTCGGCGGGCAGGTCCAGGTCCACCGCGCCAGCGGCCTTGCCGTCGTGGATGGCGAGGCGATTGCCCTCGATCATCACGTCGCGCCCGACCAGCGAGCTGGCCTGCAGGGCCTGCATCGAAGCGAGTTGGTTCGCCAACCCCTGCAACGACTTGTTCACCTGCTCGACACTCGAGACCGTGGAGATCTGCGCCATCTGCGACGTCATCTGGGCGTTGTCGAGCGGATTCATCGGATCCTGGTTGGCCAACTGCGCCACCAGCAGCTTGAGGAAACGGTCTTCCGAGACGTCCGGATTCGTCTTGCTGGGCGGGCTGCTCACGCTTGCGGCGGTGCCAATGCTGTTGACGGCGGTGGTGCTGGTCATGTCTTTTTGCCTGGAAAGGGATGCGTTTACTGGCCCATCTGCAGCGTCTTGAGCAGCAGCGACTTCGCGGTATTCATGACTTCGATGTTGTTCTGGTACGAACGCGAGGCCGAGATCATGTTGACCATCTCCTCGACCGTGTTGACGTTGGACTGGTTCACGTAACCCTGGGCATCGGCCATCGGATGGGTCGGGTTGTGCACCTTGCGCATCGGCTCGTTGCTTTCGATCACCTGGCGGACCTTGACGCCGGCAGACGCGTCGGACCCCATCGGCACCGTCTCGAACACGACCTGGCGCGCCTTGTAGGCCTGGCCATCCGGGCCGGCCACCGCATCGGCGTTGGCCATGTTGCTGGCGACCACGTTGAGCCGCTGCGACTGCGCGCTGACCGCGCTGCCACTGACACCGAAGATGGAAAACATGGACATGGGGGGCCTCCTGGGAACGTTGGATCGGTCTGGCGGGGCTCTACTGGCCCTGGATGGCGCTCAAGATCGTCCTGGAATAGCCGTTGATGAACCGCAGCGTGGTCTCGTAGCGCACCGCGTTGTCAACGAAATTGGCCCGCTCGCGGTCCATGTCGACCGAGTTGTTGTCCATGGCCGGCTGGGTCTGCGCGGTGTAGCCCGCTTGTGCCGGTGTGCCGCGGATGGCGCCATCGGCCCCAGGCAGCGCGAAGTGGGTCGGATGCGGGCGCGTGGGGCCGGCCGTGCTGGCGGCCAGCCGGGGTTGTCGGCCGCCGATGGCCTCGGCCATGGCCTGCTTGAAGTCGATGTCGCGTGCCACATACCCGGGCGTGTCCGCGTTGGCAATGTTGCTGGCGATCAGGCGCTGGCGCTCCGAGCGCAGCCCCAGCGCAGTGGCATTGAAATCCAGTCCGGCGGTCAACTGGGCAAACATGGAACGGCTCCTCCTGGGACTTTCGGAATACGCGAACCACCAGGGCGAAACCGTGGCGTGGAATGATTATGAAAAAGCTTGCGGGTGGCGATGGCCGGAATAACGGCGGATTCCGCCATCACTTGGTGGCTTTGCCCGCCGCACAAGCGCCTAGAGTTGCCGCATGTCGTGGAGTCTGTCGTGATGCATTCGTTGCCCTGTTCCCGGTTTTTACTGCTTGTGCTGCGCACATTGGGTGGATGGCTGCTTGCAGGGTCCGCTTCGATCGTCGCAGCGCAGACGGCTGGCGCCGTGGCCGGACAGGACCAGGCGGCGCTGATCGCGCAACAAAGCCAGATCTGGCTGGACCAGACGGTGGCTGCGGCGCGGCCGACCGGTTCAGCGCCGCTGCGCATGGTCGTGCAGGTCGGTGCGCTGGACAGTCGCCTGAATCTGGCGCCGTGTGGCCAGGTGGAGCCCTACCTGCCTGCGGGCGTGCGCCTGTGGGGCAAGACCCGAATCGGCTTGCGCTGTGTCGATGGAGTTGCACGCTGGAACACCTGGGAGGGTTTGACCATGCCATGGCGCAGGGCCTGTCC
>CAZADK010000154.1:0-4274 GCA_964483855.1 uncultured Rhodoferax sp. | reverse complement strand
TCGATGGAGTTGCACGCTGGAACGTTTTCCTGCCGGTGCATGTGCAGGCGTTCGGACAGACCTGGGTCATGCGCTCGGACGTCGCCTCCGGCAGCCAGTTGTCGCTGGACAACGCCGAGTTGGTCGAGGTGGACTGGGCGCAGGAAAATGCGTCCGTGCTGGCCGACGCGGCGAGGTGGGTCGGACAAACCGCGACCCGCACCTTGCGCACCGGACAGGCCCTGCGCCATGGCATGGTCAAACCCTCCCAGGTGTTCCAGGCCGGATCCATGGTGCGTATCGTCGCCCAGGGCCCCGGATTCACCGTCACGTCCGACGGCCAGGCGCTCTCGGCCGGCGTCGTCGGCGAGATGGCCCGGGTGCGAATCGACAATGGCCGCATACTGTCCGGTGTGGTACTGGACATGCGTACAGTCAGGGTCAATCTGTGATTCACCGGGTCGTCCCAGGGCGAAACCCGCCGTGCGCCGCATGGAGGGAATCTTTGTGCCCCAACACGGCCTGTGCAGGTATGTCTCAAGTTTCGCAGTCCCCGGCCGATAGGTATCGTAGGATGCTGTGTCTGTCACAGCCGTGGGGATCATCATGAAAATTGGCCAGCCGAACGATATTTCTGTCGCCAGCAACCACAACAGCCAGGCGGCTGCGGTTAAGGCGAGCCCGGAGGCGGCCAACGCGGTGCGCAACGAGCGCAAGACGCCCGGCGTCGATGTGAAGGTCTCCACGCTGGCGCGCGACCTGGACAAGGCCGGTGCGGCCGGGCCCGAGGTCGATGTCGAGAAGGTCCATGCGATGCGCCAGGCGATCGCCGACAAGACCTACACCGTCAATCCCGAGGCCATTGCCGACAAGATGTTGGCCAACGCGCGGGAGATGTTGTCGCGCTCGTCGCGCTGATGTCGTCCACCGCCGCAGCCGACGTCTATCCCTCCCACTGACCCCATCCATGGCATTCACCGCGGCACATTTGGAAGTCGACGCTGCGCTGGGCCAGGCAGAGCGCTGCGTCGCGGCCGCCGGCCAGGCCTTGCTGCAAGGTATCCCGGAACAGGTCCAGGTCACCACCCAGGAACTGCATGACAGCGCCCACGCGCTGGCCCTGGTGCTCAGGGGTGTCGATGGCGGCGCGGCTCTGGCTGCGTCCGCGCGCGAGCGGCTGGTGCGCGTGGCGCGCCAGATTGCCATGCAACGCGAGGCGCTGCTACGCCGCTCGGCTGCGGTCGGGCGTTCGCTGCAGACCCTGGTGCCACGACAAAACCGGGGCAACACCTATTCCGATGCGTTGGGCCGGTATGCTGGCCGCGGCGTGTCGGGCACGGTCTTTCGCACCGTCTGATTTCTTTTGCACCGGTGGCCCGCCGTTGGCGGGCGGGCCCTCCTGCCGACCGGCGTCGCGAATGCTTGGCCATGCGGGCCTGAACGAAGCTGTTCAGTGCCCCCGCATCTTGGCCCGCAGCCTCGCAATGGACTGGCTGTGCAACTGGCAGACGCGCGACTCGGTCACGCCCAGCACGGCGGCGATTTCCTTCAGGTTCATGTCCTGCTCGTAATACATGCTCATCACGTATTGCTCGCGTTCGGGCAGATTCTTGATGGCCGCCACCAGCGCAATGCGAAGCCGCTGGTCGCCCAGAGCGGCCATCGGGTCGGCAGCGTCGTCGGCCACGTCGTGGTGATCGAGAAAACCGTCGTCGCCGTCGGAACCGCGCGACATGTCTTCGAGGTACACCAGCTGCGTGCCACGCACCTTGCCCAGCAGTGTCTGGTACTCGGCCAGGCCCAGGCCCAGTTCCCGTGCTATCTCGGACTCGATCGGACTGCGGCCGAGCTGGTGTTCGAGCCGGCGCAGTGCCTGCTCGATATCCTTCTGGCTTTTGCGCGAGCCGCGCGACATCCAGTCGTTCTCGCGCAGCTCATCGAGCATGGCGCCACGAATGCGTTGGGTGGCGAAGGTTTCGAACTGCACGCCTTGAGTCGCCTCGTAACGCGTCAAGGCCTCCGACAGCCCGATCAGGCCCACCTGGATCAGGTCATCGACCTGCACACTGGCCGGCAGTTTGGCCATCATGTGGTGCGCGAGCCTGCGCACCAATGGCTGGTACTGTCGGATCAGGGCGTTGCGGTCGAGCTGCCCCTTGGCGGTGTACATCAATAACTCTCCCGTGGGGACCGGCGCAGCCGATCTTGCTCTGGGTGGGGCTTCATGGTAGCGCAAGTCGAATCCGTCCGATGTGTGTTGCCGGGCTTTGTGGGCGGGTCAATCGTGGCGTGGTTCAATGCGGTGCCTGGTGTGCAACCAGGGCGCCGTGTGTATCCGGAGCCATGAACAGAAATCCGAGATCGGTGTTCTTGGGGTCGAAGGCCGACTTGCCGCTCACGCGCATCGATTCACGCACCAGTTCAGCGGCGTCTGCAGCCTGCCAGTCGTGCGGCACCTTCTGGCCGTTGGTGGCGCCGCGCAGCACCAGCTGGTGGCGGATCGCCACATCGAGCGCCGGACCGAGCTTGACCGCTTCGTCGATCTTGGACAAAATCGTCGGCTGCCCTTCGACTGACTTGAAGGCGGTTACCACCTCGTCCAGCGTATCGCCGTGGGCCCCTGCATTGAGCACGAGCAGGCGCTGTACGTCGGGCAAGGCGAGCACGTCGAGTGCGTCGTTCTTGCGCGGATCGCGTGGCGCCAGGCCGGTGGTGTCGATCAGCACCATCTTCTTGGCCGCGAACAGCCCCAGCAGGTCCTGCAGCGCGGCGCGATCGTGCGCCAGGTGGGCGACCAGGCCCAGGCCTCGCGCGTGTTCACGCAACTGCGCGTGGGCGCCGACGCGCTGGGTGTCGAGCGTGATCAGGCCGACGCTGGCAGCGCCGTGTACTTCGGCGCACAGGCCGGCGAGCTTGGCAGCGGTGGTCGTCTTGCCGACGCCGGTGGCGCCCACCAGCGCGTAGATGCCGCCTTCCTGGTAGACGGGCGTCGCGTGCTGCGCGGTGGGGATGTTGCGCCGGATCGCCTCCATCATCCACTGCATGGCCTCGGGCGCAGCCATGGTCTCGGGCATGCGCTCGAGAATGGCGCGCGACAGGGCGGGGGAGTAGCCGGCGCGCAGCAGCTTGAGCATCAGGTTGGCCTGGATCGGATTCTGGCGTGCCTGCCCGAGCCACGCGAAGGTGTTGAAGCGTTCCTCGATCAGATTGCGCATGGATTGCAGTTCGTCAGCGATGCCGCGTGCACCGATGATCGGCGCCGACGCCGATAGTGCCGCGGGCGAGGTCGCCATAGCTGCGGCGGGCGCCGGCGGGACGCTGATCTGCACCCGCGGCCGGGGTGCGGATGAACTGGGCGGCGCGCGCAGCCCGACCTCTTCGTTTGCCACCGGCGTCTCGGTCTGGCGCCGGCGCAACATGCGTTCGCGCACATAGTCCTGGAACGACAGCGTGCTCATTGCCAGCTGCTGTGTATCTTGCTGCACCTGCTGGTGCGAGGCGGGCAACGCGCGCACCGGGGCGACCTTTTCCGTCACCACCGGCGGCGCGGCACGTTCCGGCGCGCTCGGCCGCGCCCTTGTTTCGAGCGCGCCGACGCTGTCCTCGGTGGTGGCCATGACCTCGACACCGATGGCGGTCTGGCGATTGGACAGGATCAGCGTCCCATCGCCAAAGGCCATACGGGCCTTGGCCAGCGCTTCGCGTGAGGTCGCGCCGGTAAATCGTTGGATGTTCATGTTGCTGCACCTCGCAGAATCGGTCCGATACGGATCGTGTGGGTTTCCGGTATTTCACTGTGGGCCAGCACCTGCAGGCGCGGCGCGACGCGGCGCAACAGGCGGGCGATCGCACCGCGGATCGGGTCGGGTACCAGCAGGCAGGCCGGCACGCCGCTTTCTTCCTGCTTGAGTGCGACCTCGGCTGCGGTACGGGTGAACATGTCGGCCACGCCCGGATCGAGCGCCGGACCCGAGGCATTGCCCAGCGCCTGCACCAGCAGTCGCTCCAGCGCCGGATCGATCGCGATCACGTTGAGCTCGCGTGTCGGGCCGTAGATCTGCTGCACGATGGCTGGCGATAACGCGATGCGGATGCGTTTGGCCAGTTCTGCCGGATCGGTGATGTTGGCTGCGTGCTCGGCCAGCGATTCGACGATGGTGCGGATGTCGCGGATGTGCACGCCTTCGTCGAGCAGCAGCTGGTCGACCATGTGGCCAAGCTGGCACCCAAACTGATCGAGGAAGTGGTTCCCAAAATGGTCTCTATCGCCGTGTTCCAGAAAGTGCTGCAGCTGC
>CAZADK010000153.1:0-8416 GCA_964483855.1 uncultured Rhodoferax sp. | reverse complement strand
GAGGAACTCGGCGAAGGCTGCCAGATCCTCATGTACCCGCGTTCCGGCTGGAAACGACGGCGGCACGGGCCGGCCGCGGTATTGCGCACCCTGCCCTGTCAGCACCAGATGCGGCTCGCATCCGGCGGCGGCCGCCGCGACCAAGTCCTCGTCTTCATCACCGACGGCGGGAGTGCCCCGCAACTCGATGCCGAAACGCTCGCCAATTTGTTCGAACAGGCCTGGCTGGGGCTTGCGGCAGCGGCAGCCTTCATCGGGTGCATGGGGACAGAAAAACACCGCATCCACCCTGGCGCCCACGGCTGCCAATAACTTGTTCATGCGGGTCTGCTGCGCGTTGACCACCGCCATTTCAACCGCTCCGCGACCGAGCCCTCCCTGATTGGCAGCAATGACAACATGCCAGCCACCGTGGTTCAGCCGGGCGATCGCCTCCATGGCGCCTGGTAGCGGATGCCAGCTGTGTTCGACATCGGGCTGGTCGGCACACACCTCGCCAATGGTTCCGTCCCGATCCAGGACGACGAGCTTCAAGTTCATCATCCTTGGGCATCCAGTCGTGACAGGTCGGCGACCCGGTTCATCGCGTCGTGCAGCGCCTGCAACAGGCCCAGTCGATTCAGTCGCAAGTCCATCTCCGGCGCATTCACCATCACCTGTTCAAAAAACGCGTCGACCGGTGTTCGCAATGCAGCGAGTGTCCGCAACGATGCGGTGTAGTCCTTGGCGGCGAATTGGGCTTCGGCCTGCGGTAAGCACTGCAGCATGGCCGCGTGCAGCGCCTTTTCAGCGGGCTCGCGCAACAACACCAGACTGACATGCGGGTCGACCGGCGGCACCTTCTTCAGGATGTTGCCGATGCGCTTGTTCGCGGCCGCCAGCGCCGGTGCCTCGGGCAGATCGGCAAAAGCTCTGACCGCGGCAAGTCGAAATGGGACTTGACCCAGGTCCTGCGGACGTTGGCCCAAAACAGCGTCGATCTCGTGTGCATTGAAGCCCTGGTCCCTTGCCCACCCCGACAGTCTATCAAACATGAAGTCGACAACTTTGTCGACGGCATGTGAATCAAACTTGCGTGCGAGGAACTGCGGCACATGGCCAACCAACCCTGCGCCGGCGCTTTTGAGTTTGGCGTCAGACGCGGCCTTGTCCTGCTGTTCCCAAGAGTGGCGTTGAATTGCTTCATCGCCCAAGCAGCCAAATGCGATAGCGACGACGGAGCCTATCTCAAGCGATAAACCGGACTCGATCAAGATACGCACCACACCCAACGCATGTCGCCGTAATGCAAACGGATCCTTGTCGCCAGTGGGCAGATTTCCGATGCCGAACATGCCGACCACGGTTTCCAGTTTGTCGGCCAGCGCCAATATCAGGCCGACCGAAGTGCGCGGCAACGCGTCGCCGGCGAAACGCGGCTTGTAGTGGTCTTCGATCGCCATCGCAACCACGTCGCCCAGACCATCGTGCCGGGCGTAATAACCTCCCATGATGCCTTGCAGTTCGGGGAACTCACCCACCATGTCGGTCAAAAGGTCGGTCTTGGCCAGCTGCGCGGCAGTATCGACATCGGCTAGCAGCGCCGAGTCACCGAGTTCGGCGGCGACCGCGCGGGCGATCGCCCGCACGCGCTGCATACGTTCGCCTTGCGATCCCAGCTTGTTGTGGTAGACCACGCGCGACAGGCCTTCCACACGGGACATCAAGGTCTTCTTGCGATCCTGGTCGTAGAAGAATCGCGCATCTGCGAGTCGCGGCCGTACGACCCGTTCGTTGCCGCCAATGACGGCGCTGGTGTCAGACGGTGAAATGTTGCTCACCACCAGGAAACGATTTGTCAGGCGACCCGTCGCGTCCAGCAAGGGGAAATATTTCTGGTTTGCCTTCATCGTCAGAATCAGGCATTCCTGCGGTACCTCGAGAAATTGCGCATCGAAGCTGCACACCAGAACGTTGGGCCGCTCCACCAGGGCGGTCACCTCGTCAAGCAGCGCTTGGTCATCGACCACATGCACACCGCCACCGAGGCGATCACAGGCTGCGCCGAGTTGGTGCACGATTTCATCCCGGCGCGCGTCGAAACCGGCGATAACGGCGCCGTCACGTTCCAGCGTCTGGGCGTAGGCGTCGGCATGGGCAATGACGACCGGCTTGACGCGGGCCTCGAATCGATGCCCGACAGTGGTATTGCCCGATTCCAGGCCCAGGGCCTGCACCGATACGACCTCGGACCCGTGCAAGGCCACTACCCCATGCGCCGGGCGCACGAAACTCACGCTGGACCAACCCGGCATCTCGCAGTTGTCCTGCAGTTGGTAAGTCATCACCTTGGGAATCGGCAGCCGCTCGATGGCCGATTGCAGCGCTCGCTGCAGCCCGACGCGAATGTCCGCGCCCGGCAAAACGCTGGCGTAAAAGAGGAATGTGTCCTTGCCGTCCTGCTCGACGTACAGACGTTCGGTGCCATCCTGACCTTCCGGCCAGGCTTGCAATAAAGCCGCGCAGGTGGCCCCCATGGCTTGCGCCTTCTTGATCAGCGCGACGGTCGGCTTGCCCTGTGCGTCGAAAGCCACTTTCACCGGCATCAGCTTCTTCGACGCCGGCACATCGGAGGCGACAGCGGCAACATCACGCACGTGGGCCGCCAGCCTGCGCGGCGACGCGAAGGCGGTGAAGGCCGAGGCGTCAGCGAGCAGGCCCTGGTTGTACAAGTCCTGCGCCAGCGTTCGGCCGAACGCATGCCCGAGTGCATCCAGCGCCTTTGGTGGCAGTTCTTCGACCAGGAGTTCGACCAACAGATTCGCGCGTGTCGTGGCGGATGGCGCTGTCACGTCAAGCCGCCTTCTTCGTCATGTGTTGTACCCACTCCGGCGGTGCCAAAGGAAAGCCGAGCCGTTCGCGGCTTTCAAAATACGCATGGGCCACCATCCGCGCCAACTGGCGGATGCGACCGATGTAAGCCGCGCGTTCAGTTACGCTGATAGCACCGCGCGCATCCAGCAGATTGAAGCTGTGCGCGGCCTTGAGAACCTGTTCGTACGCTGGCAGCGCGAGTTGCTGCTGCACCAGGTGCGTGGCTTGCTTTTCATGCGCTGCAAATGCGGTCAGCAGGAATTCCACGTCACTGTGCTCAAAGTTGTAGGCTGACTGCTCGCGTTCGTTCTGCAGGTACACGTCGCCGTAGGTCGTGCCCTCGGTCCACTGCAGCGCGTAAATGTTGTCCACGTTCTGCAGGTACATGGCCAGCCGCTCCAGTCCATAGGTGATCTCGCCGGTAACCGGTTTGCAATCGATGCCGCCGACCTGCTGGAAATACGTGAACTGCGTCACCTCCATGCCGTTGAGCCAGACTTCCCAGCCCAGGCCCCAGGCGCCCAGCGTCGGGTTCTCCCAGTCGTCCTCGACGAAACGGATGTCGTTGAACTGTAGGTCGAGCCCCAGCGACTGCAGGGAGCCGAGGTACAGGTCCAGGATGTTCGAAGGCGCAGGCTTCATTACAACCTGATACTGGTAGTAGTGCTGCAGCCGGTTCGGGTTGTCGCCGTAACGACCATCCTTGGGACGCCGACTGGGCTGCACGTAGGCAGCCTTCCAAGGCTCGGGGCCGATGGCGCGCAGGAAGGTGGCAGTATGAGACGTGCCAGCCCCTACTTCCATGTCGTAGGGCTGGATCAGCACACAGCCCTGGGCATCCCAGTAAGACTGGAGTTTCAGGATCATTTGTTGGAAAGTCAGCATCGAGTCTCACAAGGAAATGGCAGCAGGCCGGAACCGACCCTCGCTGCCCCGCTATGGTCGATGAAATGACGCCGGACCGAATGGCATGTCGCGAAAAGCGAACACAACCAGCACCGGCGACTGATTTTACGGCCCCTGCAATGGCCGACTGCGCCGGGCGGCGACAGCGCCGATGACAATGACCACAACCAGGATCCACATCGGCCAAAGGCCGAAACGCGAGACCCACCATGCGTATGGCGTGATGCCACTGCGTCCTTGCACCTCTCCGAGCAACACACCCCGCGTCTGACGTGGCAAGGCGTGGGTCACGCGCGCATCATGGTCGATGATCACGGTGTCGCCAGTGTTGGTCGCTCGAATGAACGGGCGCTCAAACTCCAGCGTACGCATGCGCGAGATGTTCAGGTGCTGATCGATCGCCACCGTGTTGCCGAACCAGCCGATATTGCTGACGTTGACGAAGATCGTTGGCGCATCTTCCGGGTCGATGAAACGCTGGGCCAGTTCTTCACCGAACAAATCTTCGTAACAGATATTCGGCGCCAACCGCTGCCCCTGCCAATGGAACGATGGCTGGCCGATCGCGCCGCGGTCGAAATCACCCAGCGGGATGTTCATCATGTTGGTGAACCAGCGGAACAGCGGCGGAATGAATTCGCCAAACGGAACCAGATGATGCTTGTCATAACGATAGGACACGTTGACGCCGGACATCGGCAGGCCGGACTTGAAGCCGACCACCGAGTTGGTATACCCGCCCTCTGGACCCATCAAGGGAATACCGAGCAGGGCAGCTTGCTCCCTTTGCAAGTAAAGGCCGCGCAATGCACTCCAGTACCCTGGCGGCAGATCCTGCGGCAACAAGGGAATGGAGGTCTCGGGTGCAACGACGAGCGAAGCCGAAGCCTTTGACAGTTGCTCGCCGTACCAGCGCAGCGCGTCGGCAACGCCGGTGCCCGGCTGGAACTTGACGTCCTGCGCAATATTCCCCTGCAGCAATGCCACCTGCAAGTTCCCAACCGAGCGGGAATGAGATCCGGGAAGCCAGGCCATGATGGCCGCCAACGTTGCCCCCGTCAGGGGCATCCACCAATACGTGCGCAGACGTCGCTCCATCAGCCAGAACACCATCAGACCGACGATCAAGGCTACCAGGAATGCAACGCCATAGGCACCGACATATCGGGCGATTCGGGCCAGCCCATCGATATGGGCGTATCCGGCAGCCCCCCAGCCGAACCCTGTGAACCAGACGCCGCGCGCCAATTCAGCAAACAGCCACAACGCTGCAAAAAGGACCGCTGCGCCCCCGGGGTTGCGTGGCCGCAACGCGACAAAGACCGCGGCGGAGAATGCATAGTAGAACGAGAGAACCGCCGCCAAGCAGAAAATCGCCATGGCCGACAGGGCGGCGGACAAGCCGGCGTACGTGAACATGGCGACAAACATCCACCAAAAAGTGCCACACAACCAACTCGTTGAAAACAACCAGGCCAACACCGCTCCCTGGTGCGGGCGGGTGCAAGATTGAAGCAATGCGACCAGAACGCCTAGGGCCAGCAACTGCATCCAGCCATGGGGTTGCCGGTCCCAGGGTGCAGCCAGCGAGGCCGCATGGACCAGCCCCGCCGCAATCGCCAGGAGAGGTGCGAACGTCAAGCGCGTGGCATCAAGGCACCTGAGCCGAAACCTTGAACCATTTCACCGCCCCGCCCTTGGTGTGCAAGACGACGAAATGCAGGCCGGAACGCGTATGGTGCTCGCCGCGGCGAGGCACGTGGCCCATCTCGTGGGCGATCAGGCCGCCGATCGTGTCGAAGTCGAGCGCCTCATTGCCATCGGCGAACTTCACGCTAAAAGCGTCCTCTACTCGCTCGATGGAGGTGTCGCCACTGACACGATAGGTGCGATCGGCCAGGCCAAAAATATCACCTGCATCTTCCTCGATGTCGAACTCATCCTCAATTTCCCCGACGATCTGCTCAAGCACATCCTCGATGGTGATCAGACCCGCGACCCGACCGAACTCGTCGATGACGATAGCCAAGTGATTGCGATTGCCGCGGAAGTCGCGCAACAAATCGTTCAGCCCCTTGCTCTCCGGCACGAACACAGCCGGTCGCAGCAACGCTCGAACGCTGAACTCCGGTGCCCGCTGAAGCTTCAGCAGATCCTTGGCCATCAGGATGCCGATAATGTTTTCCTTGTCGCCGTCGTAAACGGGGAAGCGCGAGTGCGCCGTCTCGATGACGACGTTCAGCAAGTCATCGATGGACGAGTCGATGTTGAGCAGATCCATCCGCGTGGCTGGCACCATCACATCGCCGGCCGACATGTCTGCCATGCGGATTACCCCCTCCAGCATGACCCTGGATTCGGTACCGATGACGTTGTTCTCTTCAGCTTCGGCCAGGGCGGCAATCAACTCCTCTGTCGAGTCTGGCCCTGGATGGATGAACTCTGCCAGCTTCTGCAGAAACGAGCGTTTGTCCTCTCTTTCGGGAGAGGGCCGCTCAGGATAGGGTTCGGACACTGCCGTGGCACTTTTAGTGGAGGACCCTCAAGGATACCGGATTGGGAGGCCTTGGGACAGACAAAGACACATCTGGACTGGCGAGGCATCAACCCGCGACATTGTCCGCGTTGGGGCCTGACTCTGTAACCGGTCAGTCTTGCCGACCAATGCCCTCCAGCGGCCAACTGCAGTAAAGGGCTTTGAGCGCAGCGAGCATGTCGTGCGACTGGCGAGACTGCGACTTGAGGCGATAGTCCATTTGTGCGCAGTAATCCTCAACGATCTCCGTCATCCGACTGTTGAACGATGCTGGAGGCAGTCGAAGGTAGGCCTCAGTCTCTGGCCCATGTCGTTCGATCACCGCGCCCGCCTTACGCGCAATTCCCAGCATCGCGGTATTCTCAGTCAGCGCGTGGATGAACATCGACGAGACCCCATTGTTGCGGGCGTCCATCGCTGCACGCTCAAACAGGCGAGCACCTAGTCCCCGGCCACGTGCAGACTTTGCCACCGAGACGCCGAACTCCGCACAACTGCGGCGGCGCTCGGAGGGCAAATATGCGAGATGCGCGATTGCAATCAGCGACAACTTGCGGTTCGTGATGCCCAATATCTCATCCTGCTGGAAGTTCAATCGTTCGGCATATCGGATCACATGCTCATCGCTGGCGATAAAGCCGAAGCGCTGGTAACGGTCCCGTGCGTCCAATTCAAGCAGGTGCGCAATAATCTGGTGGCGGTGTTGTTCGCCCAACGCACGTATGGGGATCATCATTGGCGGGGTCCTGCTGGCGGCCCGAGGCCCTGTTTCAACCAAGCCAACCGAGCAGCGCTTGGGTGACTCTGCCAGCAGAATATTCACTTTTGTCTTCATGGCTCGAATATAAGGGTTTTCCCTTAATTCCGCCGATCGTTTTGCCGCAATCCGTCATTGGTTTGAGGGGCTTTCGCCGAGTTGTGCTTGCGCAGCGCTACGACGCTCGTTGGCTGATACGTCTGTGTCCTATCCCACTCCATAGCGGGGACGGGCGCCACAGGTCACAAAAGAGCGATCGACTGTTCGATGATCGACTTGTCCAGCGCCATCGCCAAGTGCGGCAATCCTGCGACATGACGATTGTCTGCATCCGCCAAGGTCGCACTTGTTGCCGGGAATACGATATTGTCGCAGTTGGAATAAAAGCAGACGAACATCGAACGTCGGATGGGCACTTCCAGTTGGGCAAGGTTCCTCAGCCATTGGCCGCCAAACCGCATCTGGTGGGCGTTCGCAATGTTGTCTAGCCGTGATGGCGCCCAAAGCCCGAGTCTGGTTCCATGGTGGGGGCTACCGATGGTCACGATACGGTGGACCTTTGAGTCGGTGCTCGACGCGCGCAACCACGCTCGAACTACAACGCCCCCCATACTGTGGCCAATGATCAACGGCTTTTGACCCGTTCTGTCGTACATCAGGTCGACGGCATGATTCAGCAGGTCAGCATATTCGTCGATAGAAGTAAAAATCGGCTCTAGGTTGATTGCCGCATAGGGTATCTGCTTGGAGTCCAGAACAGGGTACCAGGCGTTCCATACCCCTCGATTACAGAAAAAGCCGTGGACGAACACGATACCGCGGGAAGAAGGCGCGTTGGCGCTGTCAGGTAATCGATCCGGATACTTGTTAGATCGAAACGGCTGCCACCAAACGAAGACCTTGGCAGCAACCCATGCTTCACGTAACCATGCCCGCAAAAGTTGCAAAGCCGATGCAGGAGGAACGAGATCATGCCGATTGGCATGGGCAGCCATCGCACATTGAAGAGCCAATGTCACGCCGAATACTGAGAGGGCCGCCATCACCAGATATGCGGCCCACAGGGGAGACGAAGTTCCCACGCCGAACAGCAAGATGACCATTGCGCCGAGACAAACGGCGACCAAACGTCTCAACAGGCGGGAAAGCATAAGTGAGGGAGAACGAGTTGGCGACGGTCAACACCGACGCAGTCGCAATTGTGGCTAAGGGAAACAGGGCCTTGAGGAAATGCAGCCGGTATCTTATTGTGACACCGCCGACTGCCCAAGGGTGCAAGCCGAAGCCGTGTCAGAAGCGCTAGACTTGATCCCCTTATGGATGCAACCCAGTTCATTCGTAGCTCGGTAACGGAAGTTGATCGC
>CAZADK010000152.1:6820-8437 GCA_964483855.1 uncultured Rhodoferax sp. | reverse complement strand
CGCCATGGACGCGCCGGCCTATTCGCCGGAGTCCTTGACCGGCTTCGTCGCCGCGCGGCGCGCGAGCAGGTGTTCCGCGCCCAGCCATTCCAGTGTTTCGCCGAACACTGCGCTGCCGCCGTGGCCGACCACCGCATCGGTGAGTTTGCCGATCAGCGGGTTGGCGACGATGCCCGAGCTCGGGTCGGAGCGTCCGCACTCCAGGCCGATGAAAAGGCTCGATAACGCCGCAGGCACACGCCGCTGGCGCGAAAGGTCGCGGTGCAACTGTGCCCCGGCGCGGATGGCGCGGTCGCTCAGGCTCAGGCTGTCATGCTCACAGTCGTCCAGGCACACCGAGACCACTGGCGTACCGTGCGCCTCGATGGCCTGCGCCAGCGTGCGCAATTTGGGCGGGTCGCTGCCGATCAGCAACACGGCGCCGACATTGGGGTTGCAGGCAAGACCCGTCAGCGCGCGCATGTGCAGCGCATGGTCTGCGCCGATGAGGCCGCCGCCATAAGGCATCGTGACCAGCCTGGCCCCGGGCAAAGCCTGCGCCACCCGCCGCGCCGCCGGGCCGGTGAGGCCGGCCACCGACAACACCAGCAGGTGGTTGCGCACGCCGGCGCTGCCGTTGGCGCGTGGGTAACCGAGGAAGTGGGGGTCGGACATGGCGCGCAATCTATGGCAGGTGGCTGAGCGATGTCAACGGCGAAGCCGGTGCAGCAATCAGCATATGGGCTAACGTAGCAACGTTGATCACCGGCGCCAGATCGGCGCGCGTGCAAAGCAGCTTGGGGCACATGGTCCGCCCGATGATAGGCGCCGAGACGCCGAACAGCAGCACGGCGTAAGCGTCGGGTGCCACCTTGGCGACGATGCCACCACAGAGCGTGCTGCCCGTCTCCGATTTTGTGTCGACTACCGTTTGCGGGGCCTGGCTTTCGTACAGCTGCTGCGCGGATACCCGGGCCAGGATATTGGAGGCGCCCGCGGGCGCGTGTGGCACGACGATGCGCACAGACTGCTCTGGGTAACCGGTGGCGCGTGCGCAGGAGACAACCATCAGCAAGGTGCCAACTGCCATGCGAGCGTGCGCCAACTTGTTGAACATCGAGGTACTCCGACTGGTGTGTTCCTATCGACGCAAGTCTAGGCACATGGTCGGTATGATGGAAGACGAATGATCCGATATCAGCTATTTACAAACTGTCGAGCTGACCTGCCATGGAGTTCCGAGATCTCAAACTGTTTCTGGATGTCGCTGGGACCGGCAGCTTTTCGCGCACCGCGACGCTGGCGCTGACAACCCAGTCGACGGTCAGCAAGTCCATCACCGAGCTCGAGTCCGAGCTCGGTGTGCGACTGTTCGAACGCACCGGGCGGGGCGCCACTCTCACTGCGCCTGGTCGCGACCTGCTGCCGCGTGCCGAAGCGCTGATCGCCGAACGTGAACGCCTCAAGGGATTCATGTCCGAACGTAAGGGCACGGTGTCGGGTACCGTGCGGATCGCGGTCCAGCCGGGTCTAAGTTGGCCGCTAATTGAAGTGGTATTGAACGAGACGCGGGCCCGTTTTCCCGACGTCCGGTTGCAGATCACGCCCCTGCACCCCCGTGGGCTTCCCGTGTTGCGT
>CAZADK010000152.1:0-6810 GCA_964483855.1 uncultured Rhodoferax sp. | reverse complement strand
GCCGAGTCCCGACCCCTGTTCTCGATCCCGCTGTTGCTGATCTCGCGCGCGGGCATGGCGCTAACCCGCCAGCCGCGTTTGCCGTTCGGACGGCTGGCTGATGTCGAGTTGGTGTTGTCAACCGCGCGCAACGGTGGTCGGGTGCTGGTGGAGGAGGAGGCCAGTCGGCGTGGCCTTTCATTGCGGGTCGCGCTCGAAATCAATGCGATGGGGTTGATCAAGCGCGTGATTGCCAATAGCGAGTTGTGCACGGTCGCGGCCTGGCCTGCCGTGTATGTCGAGGTCGAACGCGGCGAATTGGCCGCATCCCGTCTGATCAGTCCAGAGCTGCGCCACACCTACTACCTGGCGGTCGCGGCGCGCAGGCATCCGACGCCTGCGATCGATAGCGTTGCCGACATAATCCGGCGCTTTCGGCCAGCTGCCGACTGGCACGCTCACCTTCCGCCATGATGCGACGCGAGCGCATCTCGATCGGTGAGCGGAGTCAGGCCATGCCCACCTGCGGCAGTGGTGCGCATGCGTCGTCGGATCGGCTCGCGATCATGTCGCACAGTTCGCCTTGCGCCGCGCTGAGTGCCACATCGTTGAAGCGGTTTTCCATCTCGTTCGGGTCTTCCTGCAGGTTGTAGAGCTCACCGGCCCCGCTGATCAGGTCCATTGTCAGTTTGTGGCGTCGCGTGCGCACTGTTCGCAGTTGCAACGCGACACCCGAGCGCGAGGGGCGCAGGTCCCATTCCGAGTACGCGAAATCACGGCTTGTATCCATGGCTTCCACCAGTGGACGCAGGCTGCGCCTGTGCACTCTGTTGTGCAGCGCAACCTGGCCATAGTCGCAGAAGGTCTGCGCCAGGTCGAGCGTGGACACCGGGTCTGGCACCACTTTGCTGGCCGGAACCCCCGGCCCTTCGAATATCAGGCCGACGCGCAACAGTCCTTCGTAGGCCATTGGACCTTTGAGTAGCAGGCCGTGGTCGCCGAGCCATTCGCCATGGTCGGTCGAGTAGACAACGAGGGTGTCTTGGTGCAGCCCCAGTTCTCGCAGCGCGATGCGAATGCGTCCGACCTGGTGGTCGACTAGCGAAATCATGCCGTAGTAGTTAGCGATGAGATGCCGTAGTTGCAGATCGGTGTGCATCGGAGCGCGTGCCACTTTTTCAGGCGGAAGTTGCGCAGCATCTCGTTGCCCATTTCGGGGTTGCCTTCGAGATAAGCACGATGCCACCATGGCCGGCGGTCCAGATCCAATGTGCGATGAACAGGAAGGTCGACCTCATCGACGTGGTGCAGCCGGTTCCAAGGATCAGGCGCATCGAAAGGTTGGTGCGGGTCAGGGAACGAGACCCAGAGGCAAAAGGGTGAACGGCCCATTGGCCGGAAAAATTCGATGCTGCGGTCGCCGATCCATGTCGAGTTGTGCCATGCCGCAGGTAATGCGGAGTGCAACGTAACATGAGCACCGACCGTCGGGCCGGTAGACTCTTGGTCTAGCGCTGTACGGGTGTCGCCGCGACCATCAGCGTGGTACCAGCGCTCGTAGTGCTGTCCGCGCGGCGGCTTCTACGGGGGTGAGCTGTTGTGGCCCTCGAGCTTCAATTGAACTTCGCCAAACCCCATGTACGGACCGTTCCATTTCGAATCGAAGGTCGCGCTACTTTCGCGGCACTCGGGTGATCCGGTGGGCGAGAACGTGTGCGAAGTCGAGAAGTGCACCTTGCCAATCAGCGCGGTACTGTAACCGGCCTTGGACAAGGTGCCTGCAAATCCGGCGCTACCTGTTGTATCTGGGAGGTCGATGCCGTTGTCTGACACGCCATGCGTCAGTGGCAACAAACCGGTCAGGATCGACAAACGCGAAGGTTGGCAAACGAGATTGGGCGTGATGCAACAATCGAATCGGGTTCCGGAGCGGGCCATTTCGTCGAGGTGTGGTGTCTTGACTCGTCGCCCTGCAAAGCCGAAACAGTCGGCGCGTTGCTGGTCCGATGTCACGAAGAGGATGTTCGGTGGGGCACCCATGCGCCGTCATTCGGCCTTGATACCAGCAGACTTGACAACTTGCGCCCAGTGCGCCATTTCTTCGCGGACCATCTTGGTGAAATCCTCTGGTGACGGGTTGGTGAAGTTGTCCATGCCGATCGCCTCCAATTTCCTGATCATTTCGGGTTGCTGCATGATCCGTACGAGTTCTTCATGCATCCGGTTGATGATCGCCCGCGGCGTTCCGGCTGGTGCCACCAAGCCCTGCCATTGGTATGTCGCAAACCCAGGAATTCCCGACTCCGCAACGGTTGGAACGTCCGGCAGCGCGTTCGATCTCTTGGCGCCGGTGACCGCAATGGCTTTGAGTCTTCCACTTTGAATATGTGGAAGCGCAGGAGCCATGCCCAGCAATCCGATTCGGACCTGGCCGCCTACCAGATCGTTGATCGCCTGACCGCCACCCTTGTAGGGAACAGCGGTAATGTCCGCCTTCATGATTTGCTTGATGGTTTCCAGTGCAAGATGTTGCGGCCCGCCATGACTCGGGACTGCGGCCGACATGCCCTTGGGTTGTTCGCGCACATACGCTATCAGTTCGCGCAGGTTGTTGACCGGTAGCGAGGAATGAACCAGCAGCACATGGGATCCTCGGCCCAGCACCGAGATGTGTGAAAAACTGGTCAAGGGACTGTGGTTCAGCTTCTGGGACGTCGACGGAAATATCGTGTTGGCGTCGGTAAAGATTGAAAACGTGTATCCGTCCGCAGGCGCTCTTGCCGCGATCTCCGTGCCAAGCAAGCCACCAGCGCCTGGCTTGTTGTCTACGACAACGGATTGCTTCAGAGCTTCTGACAGAGGCTCTGCCACAAGGCGAGCGATCGTGTCGTTCACGCCACCGGGTGAACTAGACGCTATCAGGCGTATCGAACGATCCGGCCAAGTCTGTGCCACCGTTTGCATGGCCGCCGTCAACAAAAAGGCAAAGGTCAGGATACGGATAGGGGTCGATTTCATGAGCTTGTCCTTTTGACTTGTCGCAGGTTGGCAATGTGGTCGAAGTCTATGAGTCACACCGGCAACATGGAAGAAGAATGCGTCGATATCAGATATTCCGCGTTGAATGAACAGTGCAGGTCACGGTGGAATGACGTGAACGGAAGCAATGGAGAATATCGAAAATCCGACCTGTCTGAAACAGAGCGTCGCCACGTGGCTGGTTGGAGGTGGTAAAGAGGATGTTCGGGCGTCGGGCCGGGGCGTGCTGTTCATCCAGGGCTTGATGCCGGCGGCCCGGACGATGCCGGGCCATCGGTCGAGTTTGTCGCGGATCAGCTTGCCCAGGGTGTGGTGGGCATCGTCGCGCCGTGCGAGGTCGCCAGGTGTGTCAACCGCCGTCGACCGCGCACCCCACCTTGCCCCCCGCCTCCACGATCGCGGCCCAGGTGTTGTCGTCCACCGCGATGCCGTCCCGCTCGCGCGCGATACGGGCCGCGCGCTCCGGGTCGCCGGCGATCGAAACGCCGCCCGGGTTGCCTTGCGGCTGCGGGCTCTGCTTGACCCACGCGATGAACTCCGCGGCTTCGTGCTCGAAGCTCTGGCGCGTGCCCAGCTTGTCCGGGTCGATCAGGATCGTCAGCATGCTGTTGAGCACCGCGGCGCGGCCGTCGGTGGCGCCGCGCCAGGTGGCACCGCCGGACAAGGCGCCGCCGAGCAGTTCACACGCCACCGCCATGCCGTAGCCCTTGTATTCGCCGAAGGTCATCAAAGCGCCGAACAGGCCGTTGGATTGGGGCACGACGACGACGCCTGGGTCGGTCGTCGGCCCGCCTTTGTCGTCGATCAGGTAACCCTCGGGCACGCGGCGGCCTTCCATGTGGGCGACACGCATCTTGCCTTGCGCCACGCGGCTGGTCGCGAAGTCGAGCACGAACGGCGGTTGGTCTTTCAGTGGAATGCCGATGCAGCAGGGGTTGGTACCGAATCGGCCGTCGCCGCCGCCCCAGGGTGCGACGATGGGGCGGGCGATGACGTTGACAAAGTGGATGGATACCAGGCCCTGGGCCACCGCCATTTCGCTGAAGTGGCCGATGCGTCCCAGATGGTGGGCGCTCTTGATCGTCATGATGCAGCTGCCGTGCCGTTGGGCGCGTTCCATGCCCAGCCCCATCGCCTGCTCGCCGATCACCTGGCCAAAGCCATGTCCGCCGTCGATGGTCAGCAGGTTGCCGGTGTCGAGCATGATCGCCGCGCTGGTGTTGGGCGAGAGGCCGCCTTCGAGCACCGCATCGACATACCGCGGCAACATGCCCACGCCATGCGAGTCGTGGCCGCTGAGGTTGGCCAGTACCAGGTTGTGGGCCACGGTGGCAGCCTCCGCAGGCGCGCTGCGGTTGGCGAGCAGGATCTTTTCGACGGTGGCGCGCAGCGCGGCAGCTTGAAGGGTCTTGGGCATGGGCAGTGCGATGGGGGTGGTGGGGGAATGGTCCACCGCCCGGCGCAAGGTGAACGGGGGCGCCGGCACGGGGACACAAGCGATGGGGGACGCAAACCTCCTACATCACCGCGCCAACCTGCCACGGCACGAACTCGTTTTGCCCGTAGCCATGGCGCTCGCTCTTGCTCGCTGCTCCGGAGGCCGTGGCCAGCACCAGTTCGAAGATGCGTTGGCCCATCTCGGCCACCGAGCAGCTGCCGTCGATGATCTCGCCGCAGTTGATGTCCATGTCGTCTTCCTGGCGTTGCCACAGACGCGAATTTGTCGCCAGCTTGAGCGACGGTGACGGTGCGCAGCCGTAGGCCGAGCCGCGGCCGGTCGTGAAGCAGATCAGGTTGGCGCCGCCAGCCACCTGGCCGGTGGCGCTGACCGGGTCGTAGCCGGGGGTGTCCATGTAGACGAAGCCGCGTTTGTCGAGTTTCTCCGCGTATTCGTACACCGCCTGCAGGTTGCTGGTGCCACCTTTGGCCACCGCACCCAGCGATTTCTCCAAGATGGTGGTCAGGCCGCCGGCCTTGTTGCCGGGCGAGGGGTTGTTGTTCATCTCGCCGCCGTTGATCGCGGTGTAGTTCTCCCACCATTTGATGCGGGCCACGAGTTTCTCGCCGACGGCCTTGTCGACCGCACGCCGTGTCAGCAGGTGTTCGGCGCCGTAGATCTCGGGCGTCTCGCTCAGAATGGCGGTGCCGCCATGCGCTACCAGCAGGTCGACTGCCGCGCCGAGCGCCGGATTGGCGCTGATGCCGGAATAACCGTCCGATCCGCCGCACTGCAGGCCGATCGTGATGTGGCTGGCGTCACACGGCTCGCGAGTGGCCCGGTTGGCCATGGGCAGCATCTCCTGGACCAGTGCCACGCCTTTTTCCACCGTCTTGGTCGTGCCGCCACTGTCCTGGATGTTGAACACCCGCAGTGTCTCGCCTTCGCGCAGGCTGCTGGTGGCCAGCCAGGCGTTGATCTGGTTCGACTCGCAACCCAGGCCGACCACCAGCACCGCGGCAAAATTGGCGTGGGTCGCGTAACCGGCCAGCGTGCGCTGCAGGATCTGCATGCCGGTGCCCTCGGTATCCATGCCGCAGCCGGTGCCGTGCGTGAGCGCGATGACGCCGTCGACGTTCGGGAACGCAGCCAGTGCCTCGGGCCGCGTCTGGCGCGAGAAATGGTCGGCGATGGCGCGCGCGGCGGTCGCCGAGCAGTTCACGCTGGACAGGATGCCGATGTAGTTGCGGGTGGCGACGCGGCCGTCAAGCCGCTTGTAACCCATGAATGTCGCATGCAGGCGCGGCGGCTGCGGTTTGACATCCTGTCCGAACGCGTAGTCGCGTTCGAAGTCGCCTTTGTCGGGCCCCATGTCGAGGTTCTGCGTATGGACATGTTCGCCGACGCCGATCGGGCGCGACGCAAACCCGATGATCTGGTTGTAACGACGTACCGGTTCGCCGGTGGCGATGGCGCGGGTTGAAACCTTGTGGCCGGGCGGGATGATGCCGCGCACGGTGATGCCGTCGATGACCGTGCCGCCGACGAGTTGTGCACGCGCGATCAGCACGTCGTCGGCTGGATGCAGGCGGATGAAGGGAGTCATGGTGTTGTGGTTTCCTTGTTGCGTTTGGTCTGGCGCCAACTGACGTTGAAGCGGGTGTGTGATCGGTCCATGTGTTCGTGCATGGCGCAGCGAGCCTGGGCCGCGTCGTGCAGTCGGATGGCGGCAAGGATCTTGCGGTGTTCGTCGATCGCGCAATTCCAGGATTGTGGCGTCTCGAAGTGGTCGATCATGCGTTCGAACATCGGTCCGCGCCGTGCGTCCCAGAAACGTTGCACGGTGTCGATCAGCACGCTGTTGCCGCAGGCCCGCACGATCGCCGAGTGGAAATCGCGGTCTCCTTGCAGCGGCAGGATGCCGTTGTCAGCGTCATCGATCATCGCCTCGAGTGCCTGCGCCATGGCGGCGATATCGCCGCGTTTGGCCGACATCGCGGCGATGGCCGCAATCTCGCCCTCGAGCACGCGCCGGGCGCGGATCAGTTCGAGCGGACCCCACTCGGTCGGTGTCGGTTGCCCCGTGCCGCTGGCGGTGCGCGCCGGCCCTTGCAATACATACACGCCCGAGCCAGTGCGGACCTCGACGAAACCCTCGACCTCCAGCGCGATCAGGGCCTCGCGCACCGACGGGCGGCTCACGCCGAATTGCTTGGCCAGATCGCGTTCGGCGGGCAGGCGTTCGCCGACCTTCCATTCGCCGGCCCGGATCGCGGCACGCAACTGGTCGGCGATCTGGCGGTACAGGCGCTGGGTTTCGACGATCTTGAGGGCCATAGGGTTATCGATAATTG